>JAIERD010000538.1 GCA_019747155.1 Pseudomonadaceae bacterium | reverse complement strand
CTAGCACTAACCCGCGTGAGCTGGGCTACCCGACCCGCTACGGCTATGCGGTGACTATCGGGGCCAGCCAGACCCTGCGCTTTGACGGCATTCGCAAGTACGACCTGCTCTCCGGCGAGCATCAGCAGGTGCTGTTTGGCCAGGGCATCTGTGGCAGCGAGAGTCCCTTTGCTCCTAGCACCGCTGCCACCGAGGCGGCTGCCGACGAAGACCGTGGCTACTTGCTGAGCTTCGTGCAAGACGAGCCGAACAACAGCTCTGAGCTGTGGATTTATGACGCGCGCAACCTTGCGGCCGGGCCCTGCACCCGGCTGGCCATTCCGCAGCGGGTGCCCTTGGGTTTTCATGCCTGCTGGGTCGAGGCCAAGGATTTGCCCGTGCAGCTACCGGCATGAGTCGGCAGGTGTATGTGCTGGGCGGCGCGCAGAGCGATTTCGCCCGCCACTGGCAGCGTGAAGGCAGTGATTTAGCCGGCGAAATGCAGCGCTTGGTGCAAACCGCGCTGGCCGATTGTGGTTTGGCGGCGGCGCAGGTGACGGCTGCGCATATCGGTAACTTTGCCGCCGAGTTGTTCTGTGGCCAAGGTTTGCTCGGCGGCTTACTGGCCCGTTGCGATCCGGCCTGGAGCGAGATCCCGGTGATGCGCCATGAGGCGGCCTGCGCCTCGGGCAGCATGGCGATTTTGGCGGCCATGGCCAGCATCGAGTCGGGCCGCGCCGAGTGCGTGTGCGTGCTGGGCATCGAGCAGATGCGCAACGTCTCGGGCGAGCAAGCCGCCCAGCACTTGGCCACGGCGGCGTGGCAGGGCCATGAAGGCCAACCGGCGCAGTTTCTTTGGCCGTGGATGTTTGAGCAGATTCGCCAGCGTTACAGCGAGCAACACGGGCTGGACGATGCTTATTTACGCCGGATTGCCGAGATCAACCTGAGCAACGCCAAGCGCAATCCGTGGGCGCAAACCCGCGACTGGCACTGGCAGGCCGAGCACTTCAGCGCGGATGAGCAATTCAATCCGCGGGTCGAGGGGCAGATCCGCCGGCGTGAATGCGCGCAAATCAGCGATGGCGGCGCCGTGCTGTTTCTCTGCTCGGCAGCGTTTGCCGAGCAACATGCACGGCATCTGGGGCGGACGCAGCCGTTCCCGGCGATTCTCGGCTGGGGCCAGCGCAGCTCGGTGCTACCGCTGGCGGAGAAACTGCCCGCCGCCGATAACCACGGGCTGATGTTCCCGCATTTGGCTCGCACCATCGCCGATGCATTAGGGCGAGCCGGGCTGAGCAGCGCATGGCAGTTGGACGCGATCGAAACCCACGACTGTTTCAGCATCAGCGAGTATTTGGCGTTGGAACACTTTGGCTTAGCGCCGCCGGGGCAGGCGTGGCAATTGATCGAAGACGGCGCTATCGAGCTGGGCGGGCGTTTGCCGGTTAATCCCAGCGGTGGACTGATCGGTGGCGGTCATCCAGTCGGCGCCAGTGGCGTGCGCATGTTGCTGGATGCTTGGCGGCAAGTGGAAGGCCAAGCGGGCGGCTATCAGGTCGAGGGCGCGCGTAGAGTCGGCTGTTTAAACTTTGGCGGCAGCTTCAGCGCGGTGGCCAGCTTCGTGCTGGGCGTGGCCTGAGGCGCGTCATAAAAGAGACTTATGCACCTGCGGCTGATAATTTTAAAACGCGATCAATTTGTTTTAAAACAATCAGTTGGCGTCGATGATGGCGCTCTGCCGGTATTTAGCCCACCGTTTTATCCACAGCCTGCTTAGGCGCCTGCCGGCGTTTCGCTGGCATCGCAGGCGACGTCGGCAGGCAAGGCGCCGAGGTCTATCTGCGCTTGTTTAACCCAGGCGAAGGCGCGCTCGTTTAGCTCGGCAATCGCCCGTGGGCCAGTGCCTTCGGCGTACATGGGGGCGCCAATTACCACGGTGATGGTGCCGGGCTTTTTCGCCCAGCCCTGTTTGGGCCAAAAAGCCCCGGCGTTGTGGGCAATCGGCAATACCGGCAGGTTGGCGTTCACCGCCAAGGCCGCGCCGCCACGGGTGAACTTGCCAATCTGGCCTGTCGGTATGCGCGTGCCTTCGGGGAAGATCAGCACCCACGCGCCGGCGTCTAAACATTCTTGGCCGCGTTTGGCCAATTGCTTGAGGGCCGCCTTGGGGTTGCTGCGGTCGATGGCGATGGGTTTGAGCATGGCCATGGCCCAGCCGAAAAACGGGATATACAGCAGCTCACGCTTAAGCACTTGGCTCAGCGGCTCGAAGTAGCAGGACAGGAAAAAGGTTTCCCAAGTGCTCTGGTGCTTGGCCAGAATCACGCACGGCTGACTCGGGACGTTCTCGGCGCCTATCACCTGGTAGTCGATGTCGAGCATCACTCGGGTTAGCCATACGGCGCAGCGGCACCAGTTCACATTGATAAAGCGGTAGCGCTGGCGGAAGGGTAAAAACGGAGCGATAAACAGGCTGAGGGTGCACCAGAGCAAGGCGCTAAGCGCGAGCAGCAGGTAGAAAAGAAAGGTTTTGCCAGCCTGCATGATCGACATAAAAGCTCTGACCCTAACGGAGGAGTTGCGCCGCAACAGCGGCTAGGTCCTCGAAAATTAAAGTGGCTGCGGGCAAATCTTTGCCCAGAGTGCCTTGTCCCTTACCGGTTTTTACCAATACGGGCTGACAGTCGACGGTTGCCGCCGCCTGTAGGTCACCCAAACTGTCACCAACAAACCAGAGTCCTGCAAGGCTCACGCCGTAATGTGCGGCGATCTGCTCGAGCATACCGGGTTTAGGTTTGCGACAGGCGCAGCCATCATCCGGGCCGTGCGGGCAATGCACGATTAAACCGACTTCACCGCCTTGCTCGGCCACCAAGTGCCGCAGTTGCTGGTGCATGGCATCGAGGGTGGCGAGGTCGTAATAACCACGGGCCAAGCCCGATTGGTTGGTGGCCACCGCGATCGTCCAGCCGGCTTTGCTCAGGTTGGCGATGGCGGCGATGGCTCCGGGCAGCGGCAACCACTCGGCCACTGACTTGATATAGGCGTCGGAGTCGTAATTGATCACCCCATCGCGGTCGAGAATTAGTAGTTTCATAGACAACCCGTAGGGCGGATTCAGGAGCGCAGCGAACAATCCGCCATTGTGCTGCGAACAATCCGCCGATTAAGCAATGGGATTTACAGCAGTAAGCGGTGGAAGCGCCTGCGGCGATTCCACCCTACGTTTTTGCTTATCCCGCCTACTCGGTTTAACCGAGCAGCGAGATATCGGCTACGCCGAGGAACAGTTCGCGCAGTTGCGCCAACAGCGCATAGCGGTTGGCGCGTACTTCGGCATCCTCGGCATTTACCAGCACCGCCTCGAAGAAGGCGTCCACTGGCTCGCGCAGGCTGGCCAGTTGCTCTAACGCTGCGCGGTATTGGCGGTCGGCGGCTAACGGCGCCACCGCATGGGCGGCGGCGAATACCGCTTGGGCCAGCGCTTGCTCGGCCGGTTCGATGAGCAAGGCGTTGGCGATGACCAAAGGAATCTCACCGTCGAACTTGCTCAGCAGGTTCGATACGCGCTTGTTGGCGGCAGCCAGCGCGGCAGCCTCGCTGCGCGCCCGGAAGGCCTGCACGGCTTGCACACGCTGGTCGAAGTCCAGCGGTGCGCTCGGCGACAACGCCCGCACGGCTTGATAGACGCTGACTTCCACGCCTTGGTCTTCATAGCGAGCGCGCAGGCGATCGAAGATAAAGTCCTGCACCAGTGCGGCCAAACCTTCAGCCTTAACCTGTTCGCCGAACTGGCCGATGGCAAATTCGATCGCCTCGGCGAGATCCAGATCCAGCTGCTTCTCGATCAAAATCCGCAGCACGCCCAAGGCGGCGCGCCGCAAGGCATAAGGGTCTTTGCTGCCGGTCGGCAACATGCCGATGCCGAAGATGCCCACCAGCGTGTCGAGCTTGTCAGCCACCGCCACGGCGGCGCCGGTCAAGGTGCTCGGCAACTCGGCACCGGCGCCACGTGGCATATATTGCTCGTTCAGGGCCAGCGCCACGTCGTCGGCTTCGCCATTCAACTGGGCGTAGTAGTAGCCGGCGATGCCTTGCATCTCCGGGAATTCGCCGACCATTTCACTGGCCAGATCGCACTTACTCAGCAAACCGGCGCGCGCCGCCCGTTGGCTGTCGCCGCCGATGCGCTCGGCGATAAAGGCGGCCAAGGCCGAGACCCGCACGGCTTTGTCGAACACCGAACCGAGCTGGGCTTGGAACACCACATTGGCCAGGCGCTGGTTGAAGCTTTCCAGCGGCTGCTTTTGGTCTTGCTTGAAGAAGAACTCGGCGTCGGTCAGGCGCGGACGCACGACCTTCTCGTTGCCGGAGATGATCTGCGCTGGATCTTTGCTCTCGACGTTGGCCACCGTGATAAAGCGCGGTAGCAACTTGCCGTGAGCGTCCAGCAGGCAGAAGTACTTCTGGTTGTCCTGCATGGTGGTGATCAAGGCTTCTTGTGGCACTTGCAGGAAGCGCTCCTCGAAGGAGCACACCAGCGGCACCGGCCATTCGACCAAGCAGCTAACTTCATCGAGCAAGTCGGCGGGCACAATCGCCGTACCCTGTTGCTCGATGGCTAACTCGGCGACCCGTTGGCTGATCAGTGCGCGGCGCTCATTCAGGTCGGCCAGCACATAGGCGCTGCGCAGGTCTTGCAGATAGTTAGCCGGCGAGCTGATGCGCACCTGATCCGGGTGGTGGAAACGGTGACCACGGGACAATCGGCCGGATTTTTGCGCGAGGATTTCGCAGTCGATCACCGCGTCGCCAAACAGCATCACCAACCACTGGGTCGGCCGCACGAATTCGGTTTTGCGTGCGCCCCAGCGCATCCGCTTAGGGATTGGCAAGGCTTGCAGCGAGGCTTCGACGATGCCGGCCAGCAAGCTGACGGCGGCTTGGCCGGGAATGCTCTGGCTGTATTTCAGCTTCGGCCCGCTGGCGTCGATTTGCGCAAGGTCGACCCCGCACTTCTTGGCAAAGCCCAGCGCGGCTTGGGTCGGCGTGCCATCGGCGGCAAACGCGGCCTGTACTGGCGGGCCGTCAAGGTTGACGCTGCGATCCGGCTGCTGCGCGGCCAACTGTTCAATCATTACCGCCAAGCGGCGTGGCGCGGCATAACCGTAGCTGGCGCGATACTCGAGGCCGGCCGCTTTCAGGCCTTTCTCGATGCCGGCCAAGAAGGCTTCGCCGAGCAGCTTGAGCGATTTCGGTGGCAGCTCTTCGGTGCCCAGTTCAACCAAAAAATCCTGCGCACTCATAGTGCTGCCTCCTGCTTGCTGCTGTTGTTACCACTACTGCTGCCGGGCGTTGGCGCGTCGAGCACGCCGGTCTCGGCCAGCTTGGCCAACACCTCATCGCGTAAATCGGCCGGAGCCATCGGGAAACCGAGCTTGGCCCGGGCGATTAAATAGCTTTGCGCCACGGCGCGGGCCAAGGCGCGCACACGCAGGATGTACTGCTGGCGGGCGGTGACGGAGATGGCGCGGCGGGCATCCAGCAAGTTAAAGGTGTGCGAGGCCTTGAGGACCATTTCATAGGTCGGCAACGGCAATTGCAGTTCGATCAGACGATTGGCTTCCGACTCGTAGAGGTCGAACAGCTCAAACAGCTTCTCCACGTTGGCGTGTTCGAAGTTATAGGTCGACTGCTCCACTTCGTTCTGGTGGAACACATCGCCGTAGGTGACCTTGCCGAACGGGCCGTCGGTCCAGACCAAGTCATACACCGAGTCGACACCTTGCAGGTACATGGCCAAACGCTCGAGACCGTAGGTAATTTCGCCGGTCACCGGGTAGCACTCGATGCCACCGACTTGCTGGAAGTAGGTGAACTGGGTGACTTCCATGCCGTTCAGCCAGATTTCCCAGCCCAAGCCCCACGCGCCTAGGGTCGGTGACTCCCAGTTGTCTTCGACGAAGCGAATGTCGTGCACCAGCGGATCGAGGCCGATGTGCTTGAGCGAACCCAGGTACAACTCTTGGAAGTTCTCTGGGTTGGGCTTCAGGATCACTTGAAACTGATAGTAGTGCTGCAGACGATTGGGGTTTTCCCCGTAGCGACCGTCGGCCGGGCGGCGGCTGGGCTGCACGTAGGCGGCATTCCAAGTTTCCGGGCCGAGGGCGCGCAGAAAGGTGGCGGTATGGAAGGTGCCGGCACCGACTTCCATATCGTAGGGCTGCAGCACCACGCAGCCTTGTTCAGCCCAGTATTGTTGCAGGGCCAGGATCAAATCTTGGAAGGTGCGCACGGCTGGCGTAGTCTGGGTCACGAAATTCACCGGTTTTGGCGGAGGCGTAAAGCCGGCGAGTATACCCGAAACATTCGCCCCTTCACCCGCCCCCACCCTGCGCCGTCTAGGGCATCGCATGACGAGCGAAAACGTCGTTTAACCGAGTGCAGTATCTATGTACCCGCTAGCTGTTTAAGCGTGTGGGCCGATCAAGCGATGCCTCGGATGCGGTAATTTTGGGTGGCATGGCGCATCCATCGCATCGGCGGGTTACGCCGCTACGCGGCTAACCCGCCCTACAAAAGCTGCATGCAACCTCTAACGGGTATATTGCCCTTTAAACGACCTGCAAGGAGAGCCTATGCCACGTTGCTTCTGGTGCAATGAAGATCCGCTGTACATCGCCTACCACGACCACGAATGGGGTGTGCCGCTGCACGATGCGCAGAGGTTGTTCGAGTTGCTGTTGTTGGAGGGCTTTCAGGCCGGGTTGTCGTGGATCACCGTGCTGAAAAAACGCCAGCGTTACCGTGAGGTGTTGTTCGGTTTCGATCCGCAGCGTTTAGCGCAGCTGACCGACGCTGAGATTGAGCTGCTGATGCAGGACGCTGGCATTATTCGCAATCGCTTAAAGCTCAAGGCGGCACGGCAAAATGCTCAGGCGTGGCTGCGCTTGGACAATCCGCTGGCGCTGCTCTGGTCGTTTGTCGGCGGCGTGCCACTGGTTAATCACTTTCAAGACCGCAGCCAGGTGCCGGCGATTACCCCGCAGGCCGAGGCGATGAGTAAGGCGCTGAAAAAAGCCGGCTTCACCTTTGTCGGCCCGACTATTTGCTACGCCTTTATGCAGGCCAGCGGCATGGTCATGGACCACACCAGCGACTGTGATAGTTATGCGCGGTTGGCAGGTACAATGCCGGCCCGGATTGTTTGAGGAGTTAATGGTGGAAAAGATCAAAGGCGCATTAGCCGTCGGATTCCTGCGCCTGTTTGCCTTGTTGCCGTGGCGCGCCGTGCAAGCGGTGGGCGCGGCATTGGGCTGGCTGAGTTGGAAAATCCCCAGCCGCTCGCGCGAGGTGGTGCGGATCAACTTGAGTAAGTGTTTCCCCGAGTTATCGGCACGCGAATTCCAGCAGTTGGAGTGGCAAACCCATCGCGATATCGGCCGAATTTTGACCGAAAGCGCCTGCGCGTGGATCTGGCCGGCGCACAAAACCCTCAGCTTGGTACGCGAAGTCGAGGGCATTGAGGCCTTGCACGACGCCTTGGCCAGCGGCTCTGGGGTGGTGGTGATTGGCAGCCATTTTGGTAACTGGGAAGTGCTTAACCACTATCTCTGCTCGCTGTGTAAACCGGTTATTTTCTATCGGCCACCGAAGTTGCAAGCGCTCGATGAGTTGTTAAAGCAGCAACGCGCACAGCTGGGTAACCGGGTGGCGGCCTCGACCAAGCAAGGCATTCTGAGCATCATCAAAGAGGTGCGCAAAGGCGGGGTGGTGGGCATTCCGGCTGATCCAGAGCCGAGTTTGTCCAGTGGTGTGTTCGTGCCGTTTTGTGGCATTCAAGCGTTGACCAGTAAATTTGTGCCGGGCATGTTGGCCGGCGGTAAGGCGCGCGGGGTGTTCTTAAACGCCATTCGCCTAGCGGATGGCAGTGGCTTTAAAGTGATTTGCGAGGCCGCGCCCGAGGCTATCTACAGTGACGACCCGGTTGTTTCGGCCACGGTGCTGAGCAGCATGCTGGAAAAATATGTACGTGCTTATCCCAGCCAATACCTGTGGAGCATGAAGCGCTTTAAAAAACGCCCAGTGGGTGAGGCTAAATGGTATTGAGCAGTGCGGCGCTTTAAGAATCCTCCGTCAGGTATTGAAGTGTGGCACTTTAGCCACTAACGTCAGTGCTACGCCCATAAAAGCTCAATAACAGGCCGGTCATGACTAACCAGCGCGATAACAGCCGAGCCCCGTTAAAGGTGCGCATCCGCATCGATCATCCGGTGCACGGCGAATTACAGGTGATGACTCGGGATATTTCCGACAGCGGCGTGTTTGTCATCATTGATGACGCCCAGCGGATATTAACAATCGGCGAACTGGTGACCGGGCAGGTGCAAGGCCTGCCCATGGAAGCGCCGATCCTGCAAATGGAAGTCATACGTTTCGAACCGGGCGGCGTCGGCCTACGTTTTACTCGCGAAGAGTAAGCCGGCGGGCTTGGCGATATCGGCTAGCTGTCAGTTCAAGCGAGTTGTCACGCCACCCGACCTAATGCTCTAGAAAAAACTCAAGCCAACCTGAAACAGTCGCTCAACATCGCGTATTTGCTTTTTATCGATCACGAACAAGATCACGCGATCGCCGGCTTCTATCACCGTGATGTCGTGGGCGATCAATACTTCCTCGTCACGAATAATCGCCCCTATGGTGGTGCCCGCCGGCAGTTTCACGTCTTTGATGGCACGTCCGACCACCTTGCTCGACTTCGCATCACCGTGGGCGATGGCCTCGATGGCTTCGGCGGCGCCACGCCGTAGCGAGTGCACGCTGACGATGTCACCACGGCGCACGTGGGTTAGCAGGGTGCCGATGGTGGCCTGTTGCGGGCTGATGGCGATGTCGATCTCGCCGCCTTGCACCAGGTCAACATAGGCCGGGTTGTTAATCAGGGTTAATACCTTGCGCGCACCGAGGCGTTTGGCCAGCAACGAGGACATGATATTGGCTTCGTCGTCGTTGGTCAGGGCGAGGAAAATATCGGTCTCGCCGATGCTCTCTTCCAGCA
>JAIERD010000256.1 GCA_019747155.1 Pseudomonadaceae bacterium | reverse complement strand
CTCCAGAAAGAAATCGGGAGCACAGCATCAGACCGTACTTGGATCATTTGAAGGTGGGGTTTATGGAGCGGTTACGGAGGTCTTGCGGTGGACTTCCGGATATCGATTTTCCAGTCGGCATCTGCTGAGTTCGGGATGTCAATCCGGATTCTGGCTAGGCGATGGGCTTCGTCTTTTGTCCAGGATCTACCTGTACCCAGGCCAAGCCAGCTGCCCGCTAATAAAAGGCGCTCGTTGCGATAAACGTAGAATCCCTGCTGCGCAGTCCAGCCTTCTGGACCGCCCATGCGCTCGAAGTCATCCGGCGAGAGCATGTCCTTATGCGGTAGGACGTGACATTCGGCCTCGATGCCTTGGATAGACGGATGTTTGAAGGCGGGAGGGTTGTACGGCTTTCCCGGATGGTCCGTCAGAAAGGGGTCCCACGGCTTTATGGGCTGACCATTGAGAAAAATTCTGAGACGGGGTCTGCTGCCTTCAAGATATCGGTGGAAGACCATTCCGAGATGTTGCTCCACCTTGTCGGCAAGGTTTAGAAAGTCCTGAACCGTACTTCCCGGAGTAATGATCCGATCTAGGTCTTCCCATAGCACCAGAGTTCCTTTGCCAGCATCAGAAAGAGGCTCTAGTAGTTTCTCCGAACCTGGGTGAGATCCCTCCAGAAGGTGCCAGCCACCGTCAGGGCTATTGGCTAGGTAGTCCAGATCCCAGCGTAGAGACTGCATGCCGTCATTGCCGACTGTCGAGACAGTTAGTCTTCGGCATTGTGAGAACGAAGCAGTTTTGAGGCCAAGACCAAAGCGACCAAGATCAGATTTTGATCGTTCTTCTAGGGGGTTTCGCTCCCCCAGTCTCATGGCAATATCCAGCCCGGCTGCAGACATACCGATACCGTTGTCCAGACATATAATTCGGCTCTCTGTTTCTGCCCAGACGAATTCGACCCTGACTTCCGATGCCCCTGCCGAAATACTGTTATCGATAATGTCGGCTAGTGCGGTCTGTGTGTTGTAGCCAAGTCCACGCAGTGCTTCGACCATTGCACTGGCCTTGGGTGGAGCATTTCTACTCTTGAATGTGGTTGGCAAGTGAACTCTCCCTGTCGAGGCATGTAGTGCCTAGAAATACTCTACTTCGCACCTTTTCCGTGATTGATAATACTGGCTACAACATCCGCAATTTGCCGAGCTAGAAGTGGTGGAACCGCGTTGCCTACTTGATGATATTGCTGCGTTTTGTTTCCGAGAAAGAAGTAGTTATCAGGAAAAGTTTGTAGTCGTGCTGCTTCGCGGACAGTCAAACTTCGGCACTGTCTAGGATCATAATGAATAAAGTAATGACCGTCTTTGGCGATATGACTGGTTATCGTTGTGGACGGTATGCCTGCTCTCTGTACACGAAAGCGGTCACTGAACTTACCGGTTTTCCAGTTTTTGTGGTCTGGTTCGAGTCCTGGCAGATTAAAGTCATGGTGGCCTTTTGGCGAGTTCTTATATGTCTCGGCAAAGGCGGTAGCGTAAACATATCTACGCAGGTCGGAGCTCATGTGGCCTCGCGCCTCATGATTGAGCCAATGCTTGAGCCGTGGGTCCGGCAGCCAGTCATCGAGGTGGGTGCCTGTCACTCCATTCCACGCGCTCTTTTTGAGGACACGCAATCCTCCAGGGTTTAAATCGCTGCCATCGTAACTACTGGCGAGAGCGCCGAGCTTGATTGCGAGGGGGGCTCTTTTAGGCGTGTCAGCTATCTGTTTAAGACACTCTCTATTTAGGTCTCGCAGGTGCTCCCTCACTGTATCTGCCCATAAGTCAGGCGAGTCCTTTACCTTAGTAAGGGTGCTCCGTAGGGGCGGCAGACAGCCAATTACCTGGTCTGTTGATGGCCCTTTGGCAGGTGATAGTTTGTGATTACCAAGTGCGCCCAGATACTCCTCGGAAACACCAAGAAGTATCACTCGATGCCTGGCCTGAGGAACGCTGTAGTCCTCGGCTCGAATAATGTAGTTGCTTGGTTGGATGCTCTCTGGGTCAGCTCCGCTTTCGTAGATATCATCGGCTACGAGCGAACAGATTCTGTACTTTGGCCCGTTGTCGCCTTCACCCAGCGCAGCATCTGGATCTGCGAGATCTCGCAAAATCTGAGGGAACATCTGCTCGCCAGCCACTTTCGAAGAAAGAATCCCTTTGACGTTTTCCATCACAAAGACAGCGGGCCTTTTCTTTTGAATGATCCTCAGATATTCACGATAGAGAAAGTGTCGAGGATCGTTCTCTGCTAGGTAATCCTGTTTTCCGCGATTTCTGGCCCGCCCGACGATTGAGTAGGCTTGGCATGGTGGACCGCCGATCAGAACCCATGGTTTGGTTTCGTCGAGGCGATTTTCCAGCATTTTGTCGAGCCGGATGTTGCCTTCTTCTGTACCCAGCTCCAGCAGCTGCGCCTCGTTGTCAGCATGCTTCCAAGCTTCAAAACTTCTGTTTGTGTAGGGCACAGCTACATCTGCTGTTTCGCAAAAGTTGTAGTAGTCCTCTAGCGCCTCTGGCTGTTTGTTTTTCAGTAACCGATAGAAAGCTCGGAGTCGCAGGGTGGAGCGTGCTGAGGCCTCCATCTCGGCTGACACCTTGATCTCGAAGGTCTCACCATTGTTGGTGGCGTGAGAGGAGAAGCCCTCCCCTAGACCGCCGGGGCCAGCAAAGAGGTCCACGACCTGAATGGGGTTACTAGGACTCATGAAACCACGCTGTTTTAAGGAAGCTCTAAATGGATGTCGTTGACCGCGCTACAAGATCCCGCATGATGGCTGGCATCAGGAGTGGGACAACAAGCCGGAAATGACGGTCAGGCGCATTTTGCATGCCCATGCTTACCGTTTTCGACCTCATGGCCAAGACCTGCTGGGAAGCTGGATATTGTACCGTCTCGACTTAGGGTCTGTGTTTTTGTGCATGTGTGTTTTGGCGTCATTATGCTGGGCGTCAATATGCTGTCTTGCACGCAAGTCGATTTCTGGGCGGCCGAGCTTCAATTCAATGCCGTAAGGGGCTTGAAGGTATTGCCGCGGCTGGAGAGTGATGGTCGGAAAGATCTCGCTGTGTGGGAGTTCGAGCCCAGATATTCCGGGGCCGGTCTGCTCGCATTGCTTAAGCATCTGAGGGCACTGAGTAATTGCGGTAGATTTCCAGTGAGCATTTCTGCTGTCAGATATGTTCACAAGACTTCGTCAAGTGCGCTTAAAACGCTTAAAGCCCACGGGTGGCATGCCCACCCACCTAGCCCGTCTCTCTTCAGGTAGTGGCTTAGGGAACCAGATAGCAGCTTATTAATATCCGCGACGGGGTATCCAAGTACCAATTCAGCATGAGCTGCCCGGTCCCCCGGGTTGTCTGCAAAGTATCTCAATATATCCAGTGCGATGGTTCCAAGTTTTGCCGTGCGCTCCAAAAGCGTGTTCTCCCCAGGCGAAGGAGTGCGACCTTGTGGTGGGAGAAGAAGCTCTTCGACCCATACTGATTCGCTCAGAGACTCGGCGAGATCTGAAATCACTGCGCCACGCTCTTTGGTGCGGTAGGCGCCTAACGTTTCTTGGACGCATTCGGCCTGTTTTCTCAGGGCTTGATCATCTATTTTTGGTTTTTGCGTCTCTTCTGCGGGCACCCAATCCCAGTCCAGTGTTTTCTCTTCTTGGGTGGACATGGCTGTGTCGATCTCAGGCGCTGTATTTTCAGCAGATGGATTTGTATTTGTAGGGAGTGGCTGGGTGCTGGATCTTTCGCTGAAAAGCAGCTGCATTCGTATCAGCTTGCTTAGGCGTTCTGAATCGTGCTTTTCGCGCAGGAAATCTACTAACAAGTCGCGCGCTTCATTCTCTAGGCCAACAGACACTAGTGAGGCAGATGCGCGTATAACTCCATGAGGCAGATTTTTCCGAAAGCAGGCACGAAGTACTTCCACACATTCATCTATGTGAGTTGGGAGTGACTCCGGTAGTACGCGCGTGACAAGCTCCAACCAGTCGCTAAGGTCCGTATTCCTGTGGGGGAGGGTCGTATCGTGTTCAGTTTCGATATAGATACAACCATCCTCTACTGGCCAGAGCAGCTTTCTGTAGGTGACGGCGGGCCGCCCCTCATCCATTCTGAGAGGGCGCGTGATACGGTCGATTTCCTGTCCGCGAGAAATCACTCTTACCGCAACTTCCATATCCCTAGCGCCTAACCTTTAATTAACAGCATTCGGTGTCGCAACGCATGGCCGCAAGGCGCATCATGCCTAGAAAAGACGCTGCCTCCAAGGGGTGAGCCGTTCAAAGAGTGACTTCATGTCCATTGGTTCAGAGTCCTTGGATTTTCATGCCAAGGACTTTACTAGGCAGGTGATGGCTAAACGATTTATCCAAGCGAGCACAATTGCTATGTGCGCTTCAACCACCCGGCAATCTGCTCCGGCGACCACTGTAACTGGAGCTTGCCCGCCACAATGCGCGCCACCGTTCGATTGCCAACCAACTTACAAGTCTTAGGGCGACGAGCCCGATCCCAAGCCGCTTGCTCAGCCTGACTTGCCCGATAGCATTCTTGATCACCATTACGGTTGATCTCGCGACTGATGGTGGAAGGCGCTCGCCCGAGTAGCGCGGCTATTGAACGGATCGAATATCCCGCTACCAATGCACGCGATATATCTTCGCGTTCAGCCAAAGTCAGCGCTAATCTCGAACGGCAGCGCTCCGCTGGTCGTATCCCACCTGTCCTTGTCAGAATGCCTTGTATCGCTGAGTGATGGCGATCAAATAACTGCGCGATCTGCTGGAGGGAGTCCCCTTTCTTCCAGCAGTCCCACATCAAAGCCTTCTGGCTTTCGGTGTAATAGATCCGAGGTCATTGCTTCATCTGCAACACTCCTCCTGCTTACGCAGTATCTAGTGAGTTGCATCGACCGGTTGAATCCACAGCCAATAGCTGACAGTAGTGGTCGCTAGCTGGATTTACGTTGACAGAGGGTGATTGAAAAGGATAATTGGCGCCCGCTAATGGATTCGTCCACACTTAGTCCACAGGTTATCCACAGGTTGAAGGGGTTTTTCGTGGCCAACATGTTTGACGTTGCAAAGTTCATAACTGAGCAGTTCGGCGAAGTGTCGGCAATGAAGCTTCAGAAACTTATGTATTACTCGCAGGCTTGGAATTTGGTATGGGAAGAAGAGCAGCTTTTTCCTGAGGACTTCCAGGCTTGGGCTAATGGTCCTGTTCTTCCTAGCCTATATGCCCACCATCGCGGCATGTTCAAGGTCGATCCCAGCCTCTTCAATGCTGCAGACTCTGAACGCCTTAGCGCTTCTGAGAAAGACAATATTGTCCGCGTTTTGGGCTTCTATAGCGATAAAACGGCTCAATGGCTCAGCAGCCTTACCCATCAAGAAACTCCTTGGCTTGCTGCTCGTGGCGAGCTCCCGCCTGGTGCTGCCTCCAATGCAGTCATTCCAAAGTCCGCGATTCACGAATATTACTCTTCGATCTGAGTAGCCCGTGGGAAAGAAAAGCGATGCAAGGGAAGCGCGCAAAGCGCTTCAATTGGCCAAGTTTGAGCAGGGTAAGCTCGCTTTACTTGAAAAGGTCACTGTAGATCTTCAGCCAAAGGTAGTGCTTGAGGTTGATGTTGCAGTTGCACCTAAAGTCGCCCCTCATATTGCTAGAGCTGTTGCTGAGGCTGCTCGTCAGCCTAAAGCGATTGCGGACGGAAGTAGATTCGACAGTTCCGTTACTTGGTGTACAACCAAGGCCGATCAGGTTGGGGGTTGGTCTTGGGGTGAGCCACGCGCTTGGAGCACCGCCGAGTGGGACGCGACGATCTCCCCGGCATTCAATGAGTTCGCTAACATGACCTGGCGTGAGGTGGATACCTTTTCTTCAGAGTCAGGCCACAAGATGCACCACAGCCATGAAATGGCTGACCTCACGAAAGAAGCCCAAACTCGTTGGATAGAACTCAACCTAGAGCAATTTGATACGGTATTCAGGTTCAGGCTCGGTGGTACCCGCAGAGCCTGGGGATATGTCGCTCAGGCTCATTTTCATATGGTCTGGTGGGAGCGCCTGCACCGGATTTACCCCACCTAACAGCGTATGTTGTTGACTGTTTTCGACACCCTATTCGCCCATAAAGCTGGCAGTTCCCACGATCCTGCGTGGGAACTGGCTGGTGACGCTATGCATCACGAAGTTGGCCTGCGCTGGTTGTCTGGCAGGAGGACGCAGAGCGTCGAAGGCTGCATTCCCACGCAGAGCGTGGGAACAATCAAAAGCGCGTCAGCCCAAGAGGTCTGTCAGGTCGACAATGCGGTATGTGTACTCGTGGCGCTCGCTCTCCACTGTGTCAATCCGCCGTATTTCTTGCCCTATTTCTAGGGGGCGATCCAACACCTCGAAAGCGATATTGCTCTTATCTGCGTAGCCCCATTCGGCGATGTATCTCAGGAAGGACTCGTCCTCGCAATGCAGAAGGCCTGGCATGAGCTGCCGGCCATCCTCTGACTCCTCATAGATATGGAAGTACATCTCTTCGGACGCCAGCTTCCCGCCGGAGAGAACCGCATGGATCCTCATCGTCTGAGACTCGTCGTCGACCCAAACGAGGTCAATTTGAACCGCTGCTTTGCTCATATAGGGCTGCTCGTCATTGAGATTTAGAGCGTCACAGGACGCCAGCAGAAATCGCGAACCACGATCACGTTGTTGCCGTAGATGACGTGCAGATCGAACTTTTTCACCTGCTTCGAGATGTTATCCATGACCACGTCTGCCAGCCGGTCACGCTCGCAGATTGTGTAAAATTGATCCCATTTCAGGGTCACGCACTCGTTGCCGTTTTTGCGCATGATCTCGTTGAGATCTGCGGCGATGTTTTGTGCTGACTTAGCCATGACGCCCTTCCTTGCAGTGACTGAGACGATGCTGTAGCGATCCTATAGCCATCTAGCATAATGTCAAAAAATTTCTTATAGATTCCTTACAGGTGTCTTGCAGATATTTTATTTCATAGCTTGAAAGCAGCAGAATAGAAGCGTTCTGAGCGCTTATAGATGCTCCTAAGCTCAAGGAACCGTGAGACGATTCGACGACGCGGTACGTGGTTCTTGCAAGTGCTGGCGTGACATTTTGTGGAGAGAGACGGCGACGTCTGAGTGCGAATGGTGGCCCTCGATCCGGATGGAGACCGACAGCTCCAGGCAAAGCACCCGGCTCGCACCAAAGGCATGCAAAACCTGAAGACGAAAATTCCGGTCTGAGGGGCTTGAGCAACGCCCCCTCATTGCCAGCGTCGATAGTTCAGTCACATCACGAGAGACAGTTTGATGAAAAAGCCAGGCCACCCTACGTCGACATCCCCGAGCTGGTATCAGGATCGGGGGGCATCCCACATCGAGGATGAATTCAGCAGGGCTGCTGCCGACCTGGCGGACTTGATCGAGAGAGAACACTGGTTCGGTGACGCGGAACGGCATCATCGCTACCGAGTAGATTTCTTTTTGAAAGATGCTCGACTCATCATTGAGCTGGATGGGCATGCCAACCACTCGACCAAGGAGCAGCTGGAAAAGGATGCAATCAGACAACGGTATCTAACTCGGGCTGGTTACACGGTCATTCGCTTCACCGGCCGAGAGATCGTCAGAGACGTACAGGGTTGCGTTGCAGAGGTCAGGCAGATGTACAAGGAGCGCATACAGCGTGCGCCAGCCAAGTATCGAGTCATGTACGTTGACTACTCATTTGTCATCGCTCAGATGACGGAGGCCTTGAGCTTTTATCGTGAGATCCACCCGAAGAAGGTGCTGACACCCCAACCCCTAGAGAAGGTCATCCCACACGCAATCGAGTGGCTGCATGAAAAGTCATTCATCACAGTTTTCGTCTTCTGCCCTGAAGACCTTCACAGTGAAATCGCCCATCTGAACTCAACAGTGATGGACTATGACAAGGGAGAGATCAGGTTCAATACGCTGGTGAGTGATCTGTACTCATTTGACTTGGGCGAGCACCTAGAGGATTTTTCTCACCTCTTTGACGAGTTCATGGTGGTCGCAGACGACCCAATCTATGCAGACCCCATTCGGGCCGTGTTGCCGAAAGAGCTTAGCGAAAGGGCTATCGGAACCTTTACCCACAAGTATCTTGCAAACGCCAAGCTTCTACGTCTGGGGAATGAGGAAACTTCCTTTGTAGGCACAGAGTTGGCATATGTACTCTGGCAAAATATTTGGTACGTGATCGGCACTGCGCTGGGGCTTGAGGATTATGAGCTGTAGATGTTTTGGACTACCCCCGCTCCGGTAGGCATCCCTGAACTATGCTCAAGGGGAGGGGCACTATGTCTTCGGAACCGTCCGCTCCTGGCCGATTTCTGCCTGTTGTGGTGGGCCGGAGTCGGCCAGAAGCAGGCCACCTAAATGATCTTGCTTAAGCCAGCAATCACAGATCATTGCAATCGACGCATCGCTTAGAGCAAAGGGCTTCTTCGCTGCCCTTTTGGAGTCAGAATTGTTGCTCGCTGCATCGCTCGAGTCCCGGCCACTCTCATCGTCAAAGCGATGGAGCTGCTGACAGCGCTAGGATCCTCGACCGACGGCTGCATCACTCTCGCCGCATATGGGTCACGACGCCCCGGATCATCAACTCGTCCCCTTCCAGAAAGTAGCGCGGAGCATGGTCCGAGTGCTCGGATTTTAGGACGTAGCTGCCATGAGTCTTTTCCAGGTATAAGTTTCTGAACACCGGATCAGGTCTTCTTTTGAAGCTGTGAAACCGGCCGCTCCAACATCGATTGCGTTAGCCCGTGCATATCCGCATTGGCTTGCCAGATCAAAAAACGGCTATGCATATCTCGAACAGCAGCGAACAGCTTCTGATTGGTCGCTGTCAGTTCCTCAATGCGCTCGTTGGCTGCCTGAATATCGCTAATCCAGCCCGGCTTCAGCTTCTGAGCCTTCAA
>JAIERD010000089.1 GCA_019747155.1 Pseudomonadaceae bacterium | reverse complement strand
CCACTGCGCCGGTTTGCGAGTTACGGCGGAACAGCAGGTCGGTTTGACCGGCCAGTTCGCGGGCTTTCAGCACTTTGACCAGCTGACCCTTGTCATCCAACAGTGCCACCTTGGTGCCGGCGGTGATGTACAGGCCGGATTCGACGGTGTTGCGATCGCCCAGGGGAATGCCGATACCGGCATTGGCGCCAATCAGGCAGCCTTCGCCGACGCTGATCACCAGGTTGCCACCGCCCGACAGGGTGCCCATGGTCGAGCAGCCGCCGCCCAGGTCCGAACCTTTGCCGACGAACACGCCAGCCGACACGCGGCCTTCGATCATGCCCGGGCCTTGAGTGCCGGCGTTGAAGTTGATAAAACCTTCGTGCATTACGGTGGTGCCTTCGCCCACGTAAGCGCCCAGACGCACGCGGGATGCATCGGCGATGCGCACGCCGCTCGGCACCACGTAGTCGGTCATTTTCGGGAACTTGTCGGCCGAGAAAACTTCCAGCAATTTGCCTTTCAGGCGGGCTTCCAGCTGCCGCTCAGCCAGTTCGGCCAGGTCGATGGCGCCCTGACTGGTCCAGGCCACGTTAGGCAGCAACGGGAAGATCCCAGTCAGGCTCAAGCCGTGGGGTTTAACCAGGCGATGGGAGAGCAGTTGCAGCTTGAGGTAGGCCTCGGGAGTTGAGGTCAGCGCCAGGTCTTCGGCCAGAATAGTCGCCACCAGTGGTTTTTCGCTTTCGGCCAGGCGGCTCAGCAGCGCGGCTTGCTGTGGATCCAGCGGCTTGACCAGGTGGGCTAGTTCGATGGCCTGGGTGGTACTGAAGCTGATGGCCTGGTTGCCGCCGGTGTAACCCAGTAAGGGGGCGATGGCTGCCAGCAGTTCAGGCGCTGGATTGAGCAGTGGCTGGGCGTAAAACACCTCTAGCCAGTTTTCTTGACGGTTTTGGGTGCCGACGCCGAAGGCCAGGCTGAATACTTGTTGAGTGGCGGGGTGTTGCGACATGGATTGATTCCTTTTTGTGGCTAATTCGTGGGGCGTCACGCGGTTCTTAGACCAGCGCTTGCTGATAAATGTCGGGCTTGAAACCGAGCAGGCTGCGCTCGCCCAGATCCAGCACCGGGCGCTTGATCATCGACGGCTGAGCCAGCATCAGGGCAATTGCCCGGTCCTGGGTGAGGTCGGTTTTTTGCGCCTCATCGAGCTTGCGAAAAGTAGTGCCGCTGCGGTTAAGGACTT
Source organism: Pseudomonadaceae bacterium (assembly GCA_019747155.1). Taxonomy (GTDB): domain Bacteria; phylum Pseudomonadota; class Gammaproteobacteria; order Pseudomonadales; family Pseudomonadaceae; genus Aquipseudomonas. The sequence goes on along the minus strand of JAIERD010000089.1, from coordinate 7,645 downwards.
TCTCCCAACCGTGCTGGTCACACCATTTCTGCAGGTTGGCCTGGTCGATGCCGAGCGTTTTGTAATCGTGAAAAGCGTAGCCAATTCCCTGCGCATCAAGCCAGGTGCGGGCTTTTTTCATAGTGTCGCAAGCTTTGATGCCGTAGAGGGTGTAAGTCATTGATTTTGCAGGTGGTTTTAGGTCTCCCCAAAACCGCTCCAATATGTCTACCAAACGTGGCGCGGATTATGCCACGTCGATCCATTCGGCGCCGCGAACGTCGCGGTAAATATCGGTCATCTTGGCTGACTTGTGGCCGAGCAATGCCTGCGGGTCTCGACCCTCGGCGGCGTGCAGCCTGGCGGCCAGCGAGCGCTGCTCGTGGAAGGTTGGTGGCGTGCCGTCAAGCTCAATCCCGAGCGATGCCATGGCCTTTTTGACTGCGGCGGCAAAGGTGCTGCTTAGGGTGTCCAGCATGAGCGGCTGTCCAGGCATAGCCCTGCTGACTTGTCGGCTGTGGTGAACAAGGTTCTGGCTGACAACGCGGTCGCGGCACCGCTTGACTGTCGACTCAAGGTCAAGCCCGAGCGATTCCAGCTTAATGGCTCCCGATAGCCGCAGGCGCTGGCCGGTCTTGGATTGGATGACATGCAAATGCCCATCGCTGTAGTCCTTGAACAGCATGCTTGCAATATCATCACGCCGCTGCCCGGTAAGCACTGCCAGCTCCATCGCCCGCTTTAGCCACGGTTGCTTTGCCTCCGCATACGCCGCCCGCCAAATCTCCAGCGTCAGCCGCTCGCGCTTAATCTTGATGCGCGCCGCTTTCGTCACGTCTACCGGGTTAGTCGATACCCATCCCGCTGCCATTGCCTCCATAAAAATATCGCTCAATAGCGAGCGCATGGCGCGGCTCATCTGCGCCTTACCTTGCTTGGCCATGCTGGTTAGGTAGTCGGCGATCTTCAGTGTGGATATTTCGCTAATTTCCAGCGCCCCAAATAGCGCCTCAAGCCGGTTTATCCGCATGCCCACGTTGCGCGTAGTGGATGCCGCCAGTTCGCGCTCGGCGAAAATCTCCCGATAGCGCGCCAGCCAGAGCGAGAAAGGCCGCACAGGCTTGGCGCCAAGCCGGTCTTGGATGGTGGGCCGCACTGATAGAGCCGCATTGGCTGCCAGAGCCTCACGCAGCGCCTGGGCCTTGTCAGTGCCCAGCCCAAGCATGCGCCCACTCACCACGTCCTTGTAGCTGTAGTAGGTGACGCCGTTGCGCTTGTCCGTTTTCCGGTACAGGTTTGGCGGCATATCTTTTGAGCCTTGGCTACGCGGCCTGGGTGACATTGCGAGCCCTCTCTATCCGGCTGATTAGTGATGCGCCATAGTCGCGCTGGAGTGGCTTCGGTGCGCAGTATTTAGCATCTTCGGCAACATAGTACGTTCGGCCGTGCTTCACCGCTTCAGGATTGAACCGACCATCACGCGCCCAGGTCCGCAGCGTTCCAATGCCTGGGGCGGGGGATAGATTGGATTTAGCCCATAACTCAAGAGTTACCATTTTAGACATGAGGATACCTCCCGCCCAGCCTTAGCCGGGCGCGTGTGATGGGGTTAGGTCTTTGGTTTTTTACTGCGGGCTGCGAGAACGAACTGCTTTCCCGTAAGGGCTACGCCGCTGGCAACGTCTTCGGGGAGGATTGCGGTGGTGCAATGCGGGCAGAGCGGGGCCATGTTCTTATGCCTCCACGCCTGATCCATCACCTTCGCCGCTCGGCTTATGATGCGAAAGCCTTCAGCCTCAGCCAGCTCTCGACGCCGACGGTCGATGTTGGCCTTCGCACCCTGGAATACACCGCAGACGTTCAAGAACGCATCGAAGGGCTCAACCTCCTGCTCGCAATCCTGGCACCAGACTCGGCGTTCATTGTCGTCGTACACCAACTGGCGATGGCGGCAGGAGGAAGCGGGGCGCCGTGTTTTGCCACGGGCAACCCGTAGGTCTTCGATCTGCACCACTTTCAGCCCGTACAAGTAGTCCTGCGGTTCGATGGGCGCTTTACTCACGGCGCCTCCCGCACATTGGAAACTTCATCAAGAAAGGACTGCGGTAGCTCGGCCACATATTTGCCCTGGGACCAGGATAGTGGCGGAGCCTTGCGTATCATTTCATTGAGCAGTTCGCCGGCGGCCAGTATGTCGTCGTCGTTAATTTCCCCGTCATCCGGCAAATCGTCCACGAAGTAGTCTTCTAGATCGATTTCGCTGGCCATATTGGGCTCGCAGATGCACGCCTGCAGGTCGGCTACCTTAATGCCTTCGTCGACGATGTAGTCGCGCAAGTGGTCCAGGTCAAAAAAGTACCGATCACCATCGAAGAGCACCAGCGGCTCGCCATTCCATGGCTTGCGGGGCATGGCCTTGAACTGGGCTTGGCGCTTTTCTTCAGCGCAAACCTGGCAGTAGCCGCGGGTTTCGTAAATAGAGTGGTTTGGGTTCGCCGCGCACTGTCTGTGGGTCGAGCCGGCATAGCGTGCCAGGGCCTCGTCGCTGCCGTAGAAGCGGCCATCCGAAGAAACCCAGCCGGTAATGGTCTGGAGTGTCGCCGCCTCTGGCGAGTCGTACATGATGACATTTTTCTCAGACATGACCTCTCCTATCCCGCCGTCGCCGGCAGGGTAATTTAGTGGGGTAGGGTTACTGCGCCAGGCGGCGCAGTTGCTTGATCAGTTCGGGCAGGGTTTCAGGCTGGATCAGAATGTCGCGGCCTTCCTGGGTGATCACCAGCAGGCCCGTGGCATCGCGCTGGACCAGTAGGGCAGGCTCGGCGCCACCGCCTTCCATTAAGGGTTGCCAGATTACGGCCTGCATGGCGCAGGCCATGGTGTTGGCTACGGCTGGCTTGCTCATTCCGCACACCCAGCCCGGTTGGCGCGGGATTTGGCGCATCGAATCCATTCCGCCCACCTGTTTTGTGTCATTGCTGACCAGTAAATATCTGGCGCGTTTACGCAGCGTTTTTTAGTTAGGTCTGGGTATTCGGACTCAAACGCCCCCCGCTCCACCGCCTCATCAAACGCGTGGCTTGCTAGGTGGTCGGTGTACAAGACTGCGCGGCCATTGGCATGCTCGTCTAGATAGCCGCCGTCAATGTCGCCGCACACGTCGTACCGCTTGATTGGCGCGCTCACGGGGTTACCTCGATAGCGAAGCTGCTGAAGTCTTCGCGGCCAGTTTCGGTGTGCTCAAGATTGCCGACCCGGTTGGTGTGAAACTGATTTTTGGGAAGGAATACACGCCTAAACACCCCGTGCCACTTACCGTATTCGGTTGGGCCGTGGCCGTTGCTACGCTCGACAGGGCCGCAGGCGCTGCATAACTTCAACCCTTCGCGCTCGGGTGCATAGCTCCAGTCAAAGCACTCGGTTATCTCCTTGAACCCTTGGCACGACAGCGCGGTGTTTTCGCAGCAGCCGCAGACTTCGCATTGGAATAGGCTCATTGCTCGGCCGCCTTAGATGCTGGGGCTTCATAGTTGGCGATAAGAATATTGATCGGGTTGTTTCCAAACAGCGCCGCCGGCTCGCGAGTCTCCTGTAGCTCCCGAATGTAATGCGGAGCATTTACCAGCGCCTGCAAGATAGTGCCGAGCGATTTCTTGTCGGCCAGCACATACCCATCCGGCACGCTCACATACTGAACAGGGGCGGCGTTCCCGCTGCTAGCCTGCAAGGCGCTGACGATGCGGTTGTGCTGGGCTAGTGAGATAACCATTGTTGATCCGCCAGCAGGCGTTTCCGCAATCCAACTTTCCACCCCTTCCCCAGCATCAGGGATAGTGGTGGGCGTGACGAGTGCGGCGTCAATACGCTCCACCAGATCACCGACCCGATCTTTATGGTTTCCGCCCATGCCGCGATGAAAGCGCACGCTTGGAAGCACTTCACGCAACAGGTCTATCAGCACTTGGCTATTCATCTTGGCCACCTTCAAAGTGGTCGGACGCGTTTAGGTTCGCGACCTCATCAAGAAAATTACCAATACGACCAAAAATAGAGACGCTCATATTCCCTTTGGGGACTATCCATGTATTTGCCTCTCGAAGTAATTTCATGGCTTTACTTAACTGGTCACGCTCAGGCATCACCACTTGCTTGGCGACTGGCAGCAAGTCACGGCAGTTGTCACATGCGTGGATGTGCTTACTTTCTGTCCCGTTAATACTACCGCTGCCATGCCACGGGTCTCGGGTTTCTGCGCCGCAGTAATCGCAAGTAAGTGGGCCGTAATCTTGCTTGGCGAATGGGGCGGCGTAGAGTTTGGTGCCGATTGGCAGATTGTGAGTGATAACGTCGCTCGTTCCGTCCGAGCTAAATGTTTCTTCTGACACCTCTGACACCGGCACCTGCGCCTTGAGCGCCACGAGTTCCACCTCAAGCGCTCTGGTTCTGCCAATCCAGAACGCTTTGACTTCAAGCTGATTGGCGAGTTCTGCCCGCAAAACATCACAATTCTCAGCCGTCACTTCGTACCGACTTATCGTTTCTTTTGCGTCTGCGGATTCGGCGCGCAGATCATCAGCGACATCTGCGCAGAATTTACTGGCGTCTAGCCTTGCATTTAGAGCTGCAAGTTCTGCGCGTAGCTGGCAATTCTTATCTTTGTGCGTTTCGTAAAGCTCGTTGGCCATGTCTAGGCATTCGGCGCTGGTCTTTACCTCCTCCTCCAACTCAGCAATCCGTGCCTCACGCCCCGCAATAACGGCAAGGGCTTCGGAGTGGCGGCAGAGGTCATGAGCGCCCTCGTCAAGCAGCGTGTGAGTTTCGACTTGCTCAATTGCCGATCCGCCGTCACCTTCATCGAATGACACGGTGAGCGTAGCCACAACCTCCACCCCTTCGTTTTTTACTTCGCTCATTGCCACGCACTCCAAATCAAGTAAATACCCCAGCCGCCCAGCACAAGGGCGGCCATGATTGCTGGCCAGACGATTGCGCCAAAGCCTTCTTGCATTAGGTCGTCAGGTTCGGCGTCAAGTTGTTCGTGTGGGTCGAAGTAGCTCATGCGGCTACCTCGGCAACCGGCACGACTTCCTTGAGCGCGTCGTACTGCTGAATTCCCCATGCCAGCGCATAGCAGCACCAGGCAAAGTGATTGGTGTACTCGGTAAAGTCGTTGTCCCACAGGTCTTCAAACTGGAATTTTTGGCCGCCAATCTCGGTGCAGAACTCGTTGGCTAACTGGTATGTAGCGTGTTCGTCGCCATAGCCGATCTGGTCAAGTATTTCTTCTTGGACTGCCATGCGCAGTTCGTGACGATCTTCACGGCTAAGCCCGTCTTCACGCATCCAGCGAACCAAATCCTCCTTGATAACCTTCGCGAATTTTTCTTCACAAAACTGTTTGGCGCCGCCCGCGCGCAGATTACCGTCAACGGCCTGCAGCTTCTCCGACCAGTAACCAAGGTTGATTCTGATCTTGCCTTCGGTTGGGCGGTCGTCACGAAAGAACTCAAACATATCGTCCAGCCGACTGAACACATAGCAGCCCATATCGCCGGTGTATGCCAAGTAGCCCGGCCATGTAACAAGGTCGAAGTAGTAGGCGGATGATCCGGGCTTCTTGAAGCGGACGTGCCGATAAACACCGTCATCACGGATTACAGTTACTACATGGCTCGCAACATCGCGCAGAAACGATGCTTGCTTGTTTTGTTCAGGCATGACTTCCCCTATTCGCCACTTGGCGAGGTAATTTGATTTAATTGGCCGGGTAGGGCGGTACTTAGGCGATTGCCTGCTGAATGCGCTGGCCGATCCAGCGAACTACCGGCACGGCCTTGCTATTACCGATTGCTTTGTAGCGTGGCCCGTCGGGGCATTCGTCGGCTGGCTTGTTGCGCCACGGTATTTCAGTGTGATTATCAGGAAAGCCCTGCAAACGCTCACACTCGACAGGGGTTAATCGGCGCACGGTAGAAAAAGCCAGAACATGCGCCTTATCACCGCCACCGCCACTGGCGCGCAGGCAGCCGGCAACGTCATCGCCAAGTTCGGCGGTAGCGCCACCCTCACGACCACGCAGGGCGACCGAAACAATCGGCTGCCCGCGCCCTGTGCCGTCTTCGCTGCCGTCGAAGCCATCGGCTTTCAGCGAGTGGGTAATATCGCCGGTAACGCAGACGGCCACTTGCCCACCAGCATTCGCATGGCTGCCGTTATGGCTCATTGCGCGAAGTGTTGGAGATATTGGCCCGGCATCAGCGCCGTGGTCCTTGCAGGAAAAGGCGACAATGTTCGGTCCGAGCGCAGTATCACTGCCATCTACCTGCTTTCCGTAGTTGCTGGTTATCGTCCCAGCAACCTCACGGCAGAACACTGCATTTTCCTGCCCGCTATTGCGACCCAGGGCAAAGGCCTTGTCGCTGACGCATGGGTCTTGCGTGCCATGTACAACAATGGGCGCTTCATGGTTGCAGGTCAGCGTAGGGCTTCGATCTGTTGCAATTTCTGCCCCCCCCTGTCCGTGGGCCATGCAGGTGACTGGCTGGAGCTGTCCGGGAGTGCTTGCGCAGTCTGGCACTCCGCCACGGCGGCCAAGGCTTGCTGTAAGGCTGCCGGCAGCGTCTTGCCCCGCTTTTCGGCTCGGCGCAATATCCCGCCGCACGCTGTCGCGCTCAAAAAGTACCGCGGCGGGATCAAACCCCTGTCGAGCACTTGCGACAACGAACACACGGCGGCGGCGTTGGGCCAAGCCGAAATATTGGGCATCAAGAACCCGCCAAGCGATTGCTCTTTTGGGGCCATACACACAACCAGCGTCCGTCCACCGACCCCCTGAAGGCTGCAATTCGTTGTCCTCCCCAGCGAGCGCGCCAAGAAAGCATCCGAAGGCGTTGCCTTTATCGGAAAGTACGCCAGGGACGTTTTCCCAGACGGCAATGGCTGGGGGCTCGCCTCGACTGGCGCGAACATGGTCAATTGCATCTGCAAGCTCCACATATTTGATAGTGAGTGCGCCGCGCGGATCATCAAGCCCTTGGCGCATACCGGCCACGCTGAATGCTTGGCAGGGTGTGCCGCCTACAAGAACGTCCGGAGCGGCAATTTTCCCGCTTAGCACCATTGCTGCGAGCTTGGTCATATCGCCGAGGTTCGGCGTTTCGGGGTAGCGGTGGGCTAGTACCGCACTTGGGAATGGCTCAATTTCAGCCAGCCATTCAGCGCTCCAGCCCAGCGGATGCCATGCAACGCTGGCGGCCTCGATGCCGCTGCATACTGATCCGTATGTGATCACCCGATCACCGCTTCGATCTCGGTCCGGGTAGCCTTTGGCAGTGCGCTGACGTGGGCCTGCATGATCTTTGCGAGCAGCGACTTAGCATTGGTAGTCGCAAGCTCTGCGCGCTTATACCCGAGCGCATAGGCATCGTCCTGCAACTGGATTGCGCTAGTGGTCTTGCCTTCATCGTCGGCCAGATAGTCGTTGTACTGGCTCGACAGTTGGATCAAGTCGGCTTCTTCAATTTGCATGGTCAGTCCTGTTTATTCGGCGCAGATGCGCAGTGATTCACGGGCTGCGGCTTGCTCAAGTTTGAGCGCCACTTTTTTCGTAACGGTTATTTCGTGGCGCGGCGGCTCGAGTAGCGGGGCAGATCGCTGCGGTCCAAGT
>JAIERD010000229.1 GCA_019747155.1 Pseudomonadaceae bacterium | reverse complement strand
CGCCAGGAATTCGCCGATGGCCCTCGACAACTGCTCAGCCTCAGCGACGGTCCCAACCTGCATCGCAGCTGGAACGGAGTACGCCTGTACGGCCATGGGCAAAAGGCCCGCGTTGGCGCCTACGACCTGCGCGTCACCCGCCTAGAGCGCGGCTCTTTTGACGAAGATGTAAACGATGCCGAACGCATTCGTGGGCTGAATGCCAGCTTCGTTGTCTCTCCCGACGGCGGGCCTAACGCTTACCTAGAACCATTCTGGATTCATAGCGAAAATCCCAGCCTGCGCTCGGGTGGTCAGACCGGTCTGGATGAGCGCGACACCCTCGGCGGGCGACTATGGGGCCGGCAAGGCAGCTTTAGATTCGACTGGACACTGGCCCACCAGAGCGGCCAATTCATTGAGCGTGATGTAGATGCGTGGGGGCTATTTGCGGTGCAGAGCTGGGCGCTCGCCGAACAAGGCTGGCAACCACGGCTTACCTCGCATATCGATATTGCCTCCGGTGGTGCTTACGGCGGCGCAACGCAACGGGGCTTCAACCAGTTGTATGCCAGCTCAAATTACCTTGGCGAGGGGCGCTTTCTCAGCCTCAGCAACCTGTTGATGATTGCGCCTGGCGTTGCCATCTCGCCAACGGCCACGACCAACCTAGCAGCGGAATACGGCTTCGCCCGCCGCCTCGACGAGAACGACGCGGCCTACGCAGGTGGGATGCGCGCCTATGCCGGCACCCAGAACGTGCAGGGCAAGCAGATTGGCGACTTACTTCGCGTGGTCGGAACCTGGTCGGCCAGCGAGCAGCTGAGTCTGCTGTTCAACTATGAGCACCTGACTGCCGGCGAGGTGCTCAAACACGTGCACTTACCATCGGGCAGCTACGCCAACATCGGCGCAACTTATCGCTATTGAACCGCGCCGCAACTCGGCACTTGCCCCAACCCTCCAAACCATACAGCTGGATACTGTGCGGCTTGCGCGCATGTATAGATAACCTTAACTAAATCACTTAACCAACTGATTTAAATCAAGTTAGTTAAATTAATTTGTAGACGTGTCTACCCCTTAGTTGTCCACACCGGCGCAAGTGATTGACGTTAACGTAAAGCTGCCTTACGTTAACGTAAAGGTCATCTCTTGAGCGCGTTTATGAGCAGTCTCACTTACAGCATTTCTGATCTGGCCCGCGAGCTGGATATCACCACCCGGGCCATTCGCTTCTATGAGGAGCAAGGCCTGCTGATTCCCGAGCGCCGTGGCTTGGAGCGCATCTATTCGGCGCGTGACAAGGTCTCGCTGAAGCTGATTTTGCGTGGCAAGCGCATCGGTTTTTCCCTGGCGGAATGCAAAGAGCTGATCGAGTTGTACGACCCCGCCAGCGGCAACCATAAGCAGCTGCAGACTTTTATGCAGAAGATCGCCGAGCGCCGGGCCCAGCTGGAACAGCAGCTGTTAGATATTCAGCAGATGCAAATCGAGCTGGATACGGCCGAAGAACGCTGCCATGTCGCCCTAAGCCAAACGCCTAAAGAACAAGAAGTTAGCGTCTAAACCTAAAACAATTATCACAGGTGAACCCATGAGCTACCCATCCCTGAACTTCGCCCTCGGCGAAACCCTCGACATGCTGCGCGATCAGGTGCGGGCCTTTGCCAGCGCTGAAATTGCCCCGCGTGCGGCCGCCATCGACAGCGATAATCAGTTCCCGGCGGACCTGTGGAAGAAGTTCGGCGACATGGGCCTGCTCGGCGTTACCGTGAGTGAAGAGTACGGCGGTGCCGGCCTCGGCTACTTGGCTCACGTACTGGCGATTGAAGAAATCAGCCGCGCCTCGGCCTCGGTTGGCCTGTCGTATGGCGCGCACTCGAATCTGTGCGTGAACCAGATCAACCGCAACGGCACCGCCGAACAAAAAGCCAAGTACCTGCCCAAGCTGATCAGCGGCGAGCACATCGGCGCACTGGCCATGAGCGAGCCGAATGCCGGCTCCGACGTGGTGTCGATGAAGCTGCGCGCAGACTTAAAGGGCGACCACTACGTGCTCAACGGCAACAAAATGTGGATCACCAACGGCCCGGACGCGCACACCTACGTGATCTACGCCAAGACCGATCTGGCCAAAGGCGCCCACGGCATGACCGCTTTTATTGTCGAACGCGACAGCCCAGGCTTCTCCCGTAGCCCCAAGCTAGACAAGCTCGGCATGCGCGGCTCGAACACCTGCGAGCTAGTGTTTCAGGACGTAGAAGTGCCGGTGGAGAACATCCTCGGCGCACTGAATGGCGGCGTGAAGGTGTTGATGAGCGGGCTGGATTACGAGCGCGTGGTGCTCAGCGGCGGGCCGATCGGCATCATGCAGGCGTGCATGGACGTGGTGGTGCCCTACATCCACGACCGTAAGCAGTTCGGCCAAAGCATCGGCGAGTTCCAGCTGATCCAGGGCAAGGTCGCCGACATGTACACCCAACTGAATGCCAGCCGCGCCTACCTGTATGCCGTAGCCCAAGCCTGCGACCGGGGCGAAACCACCCGCAAAGACGCCGCCGGGGTAATCCTGTATACCGCCGAGCGCGCCACCCAGATGGCCTTGGATGCAATCCAGATTCTCGGCGGCAACGGCTATATCAACGACTTCCCCACCGGTCGTTTGCTGCGTGACGCCAAGCTCTACGAGATCGGCGCCGGCACCAGCGAAATCCGCCGCATGCTGATCGGCCGCGAGTTGTTTAACGAAACGAAATGAATTTCGCAGCTACAAGCGGCAAGCCACAAGTTGCAGGCAAGAGCGCGGACCTCTTGCAGCTTGAAGCTTGTCGCTTGCAGCGCTTACGGAGTAAGCCATGATTCTGCACACCCAACTCAACCCCCGCTCGCCCGAGTTCGCCGCCAATACTGCGGCCATGCTTGAGCAAGTGCTCAGGCTGCGCACCTTGCTTGCCCATGTGCAGGCCGGTGGCGGCGCCAAGGCGCAAGAACGCCACACCTCACGGGGCAAGTTACTGCCGCGTGAGCGCATCAATGTGCTGCTGGATGCCGGCTCGCCGTTTCTGGAGATCGCACCCTTGGCGGCTTACGAGGTGTACGGTGAAGAGGTGCCGGCGGCCGGCATCGTCGCCGGCATCGGCCGGGTCGAAGGCATCGAGTGCATGATTGTCGCCAACGACGCCACGGTCAAAGGCGGCAGCTACTACCCGCTAACGGTTAAAAAACACCTGCGCGCCCAGACCATCGCCCAGGAAAACCGCCTGCCGTGCATCTACCTGGTGGACTCGGGCGGCGCCAACCTGCCCCGCCAAGATGAGGTATTTCCGGACCGCGAGCACTTCGGGCGGATCTTCTTCAACCAGGCCAATATGAGCGCCATGGGCATCCCGCAAATCGCCGTGGTCATGGGCTCCTGCACCGCCGGCGGCGCCTATGTGCCGGCCATGGCCGATGAAGCCATCATGGTCCGCAATCAAGCCACCATCTTCCTCGCCGGCCCGCCGTTGGTGCGCGCCGCCACCGGTGAAGTGGTCAGCGCCGAGGATCTCGGCGGTGCCGATGTGCACTGCAAAACCTCTGGCGTCGCCGATCACTATGCCGAAAACGACGAGCACGCCCTGGCCATCGCCCGGCGCTGCATTGCTAACCTGAACTGGCGCAAGCAGGGCCAACTGAATAGCCGCGCCCCGCTCCCTTCGCGCTACGCCGGCGATGAGCTGTACGGGGTGATCCCGGCAGACAGCAAGCAGCCCTTCGATGTGCGCGAGGTGATCGCACGGATCGTCGACGACTCGCAGTTTGACGAGTTCAAGGCGCTGTTCGGCCAGACCCTGGTCTGCGGCTTCGCCCATCTGCACGGCTACCCGGTGGCGGTGCTGGCCAACAACGGCATTCTGTTTGCCGAGTCCGCTCAAAAAGGCGCGCACTTTATCGAGCTGGCCTGCCAGCGCGGCATTCCGTTGCTGTTTTTGCAGAACATCACCGGCTTTATGGTCGGGCAAAAATACGAGGCCGGCGGCATCGCCAAACACGGCGCCAAACTGGTGAATGCCGTGGCCTGCGCCAAGGTGCCGAAATTCACCGTGATCATCGGCGGCAGTTTCGGCGCCGGCAACTACGGCATGTGCGGCCGCGCTTACGACCCGCGTTTTCTGTGGATGTGGCCGAATGCGCGGATAGGCGTGATGGGCGCTGAACAGGCCGCTGGCGTGCTGGTGCAGGTCAAACGCGAGCAGGCCGAGCGGGCCGGTCACGGCTTCTCGGCAGACGAAGAAGCGCAGATCAAACAGCCGATTCTCGAACAGTACGAGCGCCAGGGCCACCCTTACTACTCCAGCGCCCGCTTGTGGGATGACGGTGTGATCGACCCGGCGCAAACCCGCGAGGTGCTGGCCTTGGCGCTGTCCGCCAGCCTGAATGCGCCGATTGAACCGAGCCGTTTCGGCATTTTCCGGATGTAGCGTGGCACCAATAAACCTTGCTTGCGTAGGAGCCAGCTTGCTGGCGATTCGTAGTCAATGATCGCGAGCAAGCTCGCTCCTACAGGAGTCCAGAAATGAACAACTACCAAAATATTCAGCTGGAAATCGATTCGCGCGGCATCGCCACCCTGTGGCTGAATCGGCCAGAAAAAAACAACGCCTTCGACAGCGCCACCATCAGCGAATTGCTCTTGGCCCTGGATGCGGTTGGCGGCAACCCAGAGGTGCGCTTGCTGGTCTTGCGCGGGCGCGGCAAGCACTTCTGCGCCGGCGGTGATCTGGCCTGGATGCAGCAAGCGGCGCAACTGGACTTTAACGGCAACCTCAACGACGCCCGCGCCCTGGCCGAGTTGTTGTACAACCTCTATCAGCTGAAAAAACCGACCTTGGCGGTGGTGCAAGGCGCGGTGTTCGGCGGCGGCGTCGGTCTGGTCAGTTGCTGCGACATGGCCATTGGCGCGGGCAACGCCCAGTTCAGTCTGTCCGAGGTACGCATCGGCCTGATGCCCGCGACCATCAGCCCCTTCGTGGTCAAGGCCATGGGCGCCCGTGCGGCGCGGCGCTATTCACTGACTGCCGAACGTTTCGACGGCCAAAAAGCGGCGCAGTTGGGCTTGCTCAGCGAAGCCTATGCCGCCGAAGATCTCGAAACCCAAGCCGAACGTTGGATCGCCAATTTGCTGCTCAACGGCCCACAAGCCTTGGTGGCCTGCAAGGCGTTGTTCAACGAAGTTGGCGCCGGCGAGCTGACCCCGGCCCTGCGCCGTCACACCGAAACCGCCATCGCCCGCATCCGCATCAGTGCCGAGGGCCAGGAAGGCCTACGGGCTTTTCTGGATAAACGCAAAGCCGTCTGGCAGGAGCACGAATAATGACTGCGCCCACCGAGTTTAAAAGCATCGACTGCCTGCTGATCGCCAACCGTGGCGAGATCGCCTGCCGGGTGATGCGCACCGCCAAACAGCTGGGCATCAAGACCGTGGCCGTGCACAGCGGCATCGACCGTCAGGCCCGGCATGTGCGCGAAGCCGATATCGCCATTGATTTGGGTGGCGCCAAGCCGGCCGACAGCTACCTGCTGGGCGACAAAATTATCGCCGCAGCCCAGGCCAGTGGCGCCCAAGCAATTCACCCGGGCTACGGTTTTCTCTCGGAAAACGCCGCCTTCGCCCGCGCCTGTGAGGCCGCCGGCCTGCTGTTTCTCGGCCCGCCGGCCAGCGCCATGGATGCCATGGCCAGCAAATCGGCGGCCAAAGCACTGATGGAATTGGCCGCAGTGCCGCTAGTGCCCGGCTACCACGGCGAAGCCCAGGATCTGGAAACTTTCCGCGCCGCCTCGAACGTGATCGGTTACCCGGTGCTGCTCAAGGCCGCAGCCGGTGGCGGTGGCAAAGGCATGAAGGTGGTCGAGGCCGAAGCGCAACTGAGTGAGGCCCTCGAGTCGGCCCAGCGCGAAGCCCAGTCGGCGTTCGGTGACTCACGCATGCTGGTGGAAAAATACGTGCTGCAGCCACGGCATGTGGAGATCCAGGTATTCGCCGACCAGCACGGCAATTGCCTGTACCTGCATGAACGCGACTGCTCGATCCAGCGCCGCCATCAGAAGGTGGTCGAAGAAGCCCCTGCGCCGGGCTTGAGCCCTGAACTACGCCGCGCCATGGGCGAAGCGGCGGTCAAGGCCGCTCAGGCCATCGGCTATGTCGGTGCCGGCACCGTGGAGTTTCTGCTGGATGCCCGTGGCCAGTTCTTCTTTATGGAGATGAACACCCGCCTGCAGGTCGAGCATCCAGTCACAGAGGCCATCACCGGCCTCGACTTGGTCGCCTGGCAAATCCGCGTCGCTCGCGGTGAGCCGCTGCCCATCACTCAGGCGCAGGTGCCGCTGATGGGCCATGCCATCGAAGTGCGGCTGTATGCCGAAGACACCGAGCAAGACTTTATGCCCGCCAGCGGCACCCTGCACCTCTACCAGGAGCCGGCGGCCGGGCCGGGCCGACGGGTCGACAGCGGCATAGTCGAAGGTGACAGCGTGTCGCCCTTCTACGACCCCATGCTGGCCAAGCTGATTGCCTGGGGCGAGACCCGCGAGGAGGCGCGCCTGCGCCTGCTGGCCATGCTGGAAGAAACTGCGGTTGGTGGTTTCAAGACCAACTTGGGCTTTCTCAAACGTGTGCTGGCCCATCCAGGTTTTGCCGCAGGCGAGCTGGACACCGGCTTTATCCCCCGCCATCAGGCCCAACTGCTGCCGCCGGTTAGCGAGCTGCCGGCTGAATTTTGGCAATTGGCTGGCGAGGCCATGGTGCAAAGCGAAGCCGCTCGCATCCGTAGCGACGACGCCCATTCGCCCTGGAGCAGCATCTCGGGCTGGCGTTCGGTGACGGGCCAGCAGATCAGCCTGCACCTGAGCTGTCAGGGCGAACGTCGGTGGGTGCATCCCACGGGCAGCGCTGAATTCAATGGTCAGTCGCTTATTTGTAAGAGCCAGCTTGCTGGCGATCCGCATGCGAGCCAAAGCATCGCCAGCAAGCTGGCTCCTACAGAAATGCAGCGCAGTCTGCGTGCCATCCGCCGTGGCAACGCGCTGTTTATCGAATGGGCCGGCGAGTTGCGCGAAGTGCGCCGGGTCGATCCGATTGCCGAAGTCGAAGCTAGCCACAGTCATCAGGGCGGCCTGACCGCACCGATGAATGGCAGCATCGTGCGGGTACTGGTCGAAGTCGGCCAAGCGGTCGAAGCCGGCGCCGCGCTGGTGGTACTGGAAGCGATGAAGATGGAGCACAGCATCCGCGCACCCCATGCCGGCATCGTCAAGGCGCTGTACTGTGGCGAAGGCGAGTTGGTCAGCGAAGGTACGGCGCTGGTGGAGTTGGAAGAGCAGCCGGCGTGACCTGAACCTGTGAGCGGTGCTTGTGTAGGGTGGGAAACGCCGAAGGCTTTCCCACCATAAGGATTTCGCCTTAAACCGGTGGGCAATGCTTCGCAGTTGCCCACCCTACGCCGCCCGACCGACAAGATTGAATTGGAGATGTGCATGTCCCTGCCCCAAAACGTCCGCCTGGTCGAAGTCGGTCCCCGCGATGGCTTACAGAATGAGAAACAACCGATCAGCGTCGCCGACAAGGTGCGGTTGGTCGATGACCTGAGCGCCGCCGGCCTTGGTTATATCGAGGTGGGCAGCTTCGTCTCGCCCAAATGGGTGCCGCAGATGGCGGGTTCTGCCGAGGTGTTCGCGCAAATCCAGCAGCGCGCCGGCGTCACTTACGCCGCATTAACACCCAACCTGCAGGGTTTCGAAGCGGCACTGGCCGCCGGCGTCAAGGAAGTCGCGGTGTTTGCCGCAGCAAGCGAGTCCTTCTCGCAGAAGAATCTCAACTGCTCGATCAGCGACAGCCTCGCCCGCTTCGTGCCGGTCATGGCCGCCGCCCAGCAGCACGGCGTTCGCGTGCGCGGCTATGTGTCCTGCGTGCTCGGCTGCCCCTACGAGGGCGAAGTACCGGCCGCGCAAGTGGCGGCGGTTGCCCAGGAGCTGTTCGCCATGGGCTGCTACGAAGTGTCCCTGGGCGACACCATCGGCACCGGCACCGCAGGCGCCACCCGTAATCTGTTCGAGGTGGTCGGCCGCGACATACCGCGTCCCCAACTGGCCGGACACTTTCACGACACCTATGGCCAGGCCCTGGCGAATATCTACGCCAGCTTGTTAGAGGGCATCAGCGTGTTCGACAGTTCGGTCGCCGGCCTCGGTGGTTGCCCTTACGCCAAAGGCGCCAGCGGTAATGTGGCCAGCGAAGACGTGCTCTATTTGCTCAATGGTTTGGGCATTCACACCGGCATCGATCTGGACAAGCTGATCACTGCCGGCCAGGGCATCTGTGCTGTGCTCGGCCGCGCCAACGGCTCGCGGGTGGCCAGGGCCCGTCTGGCCTGAGTTCAGCCCATACTCGGTGTAGGCCCGTAGGGTGGGCTTTAGCCCACCAACATCCGTACTCTCTTTAAAACGGTGGGCTAAAGCCCACCCTACGTCTCTGGACTACAACCGAGTTACAAATTGGAACCGCTATGAACGACGTCGAAAGCCTCAAGGATTACCAGCGTGTGCGCCTGCTGGCGATCCGCTCGCTGTTCGAGATCGTCGAGCAATCCAGTGAAGGCACGATCATCGTCGACCGCGAGGCGCGGATCGTCTGGATGAACGAACGCTATGCCCGGCGCTTCGGTCTGGCCAATGCCGAGGCCGCTATCGGCCAGCCGTGTGAAAGCGTAATTCCTGGCAGCTTGTTGCGCGAAGTGGTCAGCAGCGGCCAACCTATTCTGCTGGACATGCTCGACACGCCGAATGACCCGCTGGTGGTGATGCGCCTG
>JAIERD010000461.1 GCA_019747155.1 Pseudomonadaceae bacterium | reverse complement strand
CGGCACTGCCACCGCCAGCAACGCCCGCGCGAATGGCGAGTATTACGCCAATTTGCTGCGCAGCTTCGGTGCGGTCGATGCGCAATGGATTCCCATCGATCTGGATAAAATCAGCAATAACAGCAACCCTCAAGTGGTCGCACAAATCAACGCCATGAGCGGTTTCTTTTTTGGCGGCGGCGATCAGTCACGCCTGACGCAAACCCTGCAAACCTTCAACCGCTCCGACTCCCCAGCACTGGCCGCCATCCGCGCCCGCAACAACGCCGGCGCAGTATTGCTCGGCACCAGTGCCGGCACCGCCATTATGGTCAGCGGGCCGATGGTGACCGGTGGCGAGAGCTATAACGCATTGCGCTACGGCCCTTACAGCAGCCCCTCGGGCGATGACCTGTCCTACGACGCGCAAGGTGGTTTTGGCTTTTTCAACTACGGCCTGCTCGACACTCACTTCAGTGAGCGCGGCCGCCAGGGGCGCATTGTTCGGCTAGCCGACTACACCCAGGTGCCGCTGGCTTTCGGCGTCGATGAAAACACTGCTTTAGTGGTGCAAAACAATCCAACCCTGGGACAGGTTGAGATGGAAGTGCTCGGCGCTGGCGGCGTGTTTGTCTTCGATATGCGCAATGCCCAGCGCGGCACCGGCAGCAGCTGGGCCTTGTATGACGTGCTGGCCAATTACCTGACCAGCGGTGATCGTTACCGGCCACAAACCGGACAATTCGTGATCGCCAGCGGTAAAACCAGCTTGCGTGGACGCGAGGCTTACAGCACTGCCAAAGCCGCCACTGGCGATATCTTCAGCAGCCCCGACAACAGCACCAGCACGGGCCGTAAATACCCGCGCGAGTTTGCCAATGTCAGCACCGACCTGTTCAACAGCCGCTCAACCAGCACCTTGGGCCGGACCTTTGAAACCAACCCACGCTATCGCGTTGATCTGATCAAAAGCACCCAGTTCGACAGCCACGGTTACCAAGGCACGCTTGCCGGTAAAAGCCTGACCTCGTACTTGCGCCTGCTGATGGATATTCGGCCGAATTAAACCGCCACAGCACATCGAGTTGGCGCGGTTAACCGCGCCAACTCGGTTAGCGACAAGCGTACAAACGACAGGAAATCAGTGCTGAAACGCAACGAACAGCGCAAGACTTATCCAGAAAAACTATTAGATTTGAACTTTATCAATACAAAAGCTATCCAATAGGACCTGCATTTGCAGCACCCGCCCTTGGCGGCCATCCGATCATAAGGAGAGCTGAATCCATGGAGGCAAAATCGTCTTCGCGTTCCACCATCAACCCGCCGGTGTTCTTCGGTTCCACCGCCCTCATCGCCATCATTGTGCTGTTCAGCAGCCTGTTTCAGGCGCAGGCACAAAGCCTGTTTGCCGCACTGCAACACTGGATAGTCACCGACGCCAGTTGGTTTTATGTGCTGACCGTGGCGCTGGTGCTGCTCAGCGTGGTGTTCCTCGCCGTCAGCCGCTATGGCGACATCAAGCTCGGCCCCGAGCACAGTCAGCCCGAATACCGTAACGGCAGTTGGTTCGCCATGTTGTTTAGCGCCGGCATGGGCATTGGCCTGATGTTCTTCGGGGTGGCCGAGCCGCTGATGCACTTTGCCAGCCCGCCCGAGGGAACCGGCGGCACCGTGCAGGCGGCGCGCGAGGCGATGAAGCTGACCTTCTTTCACTGGGGCCTGCATGCCTGGGCGATCTACGCGATTGTGGCGCTGATTCTGGCCTACTTCTGTTATCGCCATGACCTGCCACTGAGCCTGCGCTCGGCGCTTTATCCGCTGATCGGCGAGCGGATTTACGGCCCGATTGGCCATGCGGTGGATATTTTCGCCATCCTCGGCACCGTGTTTGGCATCGCCACCACCCTGGGTTACGGCGTGCTGCAGATCAACAGCGGCTTTAACCATCTGTTCGGCCTGCCGGTCAGCGCGCCGGTACAGGTCGGGTTAATTGCCGTGATCTGCTGCCTGGCCACCCTCTCGGTGGCCAGCGGCCTGAACAAGGGCATCCGCATCCTCTCGGAGCTGAACCTGGGCCTGGCCGTGCTGTTGTTGCTGTTCGTCCTGGTGGTCGGCCCCACCTCGTTTCTGCTCAAGGCCTTTGTGCAAAACACCGGCGCCTACCTGTCGGAGATCGTCAGCAAAACCTTCAACCTCTATGCCTACGAGCCGACCGAGTGGATCGGTGGCTGGACCCTGCTGTATTGGGGTTGGTGGTTGTCCTGGTCGCCCTTTGTCGGACTGTTTATTGCGCGGATTTCCCGTGGCCGGACCATCCGCGAATTTATCTGTGGTGCGATGTTGGTGCCGGCGGCCTTCACCCTGTTATGGATGACGGTGTTCGGCGATACCGCGATCCATCTGGTGCTGCACGAAGGCCTCAGCAGCCTGAGCGACACCGTCAAAGCGGACAGCTCGCTGGCGCTGTTTGCCATGCTCGAGCAGCTACCGTGGTCGCCCTTGCTGTCATCCATCGCCGTGGCCAT
The DNA here is from genome assembly GCA_019747155.1 of Pseudomonadaceae bacterium. GTDB lineage: Bacteria > Pseudomonadota > Gammaproteobacteria > Pseudomonadales > Pseudomonadaceae > Aquipseudomonas. Next base: position 6,211 of record JAIERD010000461.1, on the reverse strand, counting down.
GGTGATCGTATTTTTCGTCACCTCCGCCGACTCCGGCGCCCTGGTGCTCGACATGCTCGCCTCCCGCAGCAATGAGAACGGGCCAGCGCCGCTGTGGCAACGACTGTTCTGGTCGATTTTGATTGGCGTGGTGGCCGCCACCCTGCTGCTAACCGACGGGCTCAAGGCCCTGCAAACCGCCACCATCGCCAGCGCGCTGCCCTTCGCCTGTGTGTTGCTGGCGGCCATCTGGGGCTTGTTCAAGGCCTTGCGCCTGGACGCGGCAAAGCGCGGCCTGCATCAACAGCCGCGCAACTCCGGAGCGGTCAATGCCAACCAAGGCGGCTGGCAGCGGCGCCTGCGCAACATCGCCATGCTGCCTCGCCGTAGCCACGTCAACCGCTTCATCAGCGAAGTGGTGCTGCCGGCCTGCAATGAGGTGTGTGGCGAGCTGCACAAGCAAGGCCTGCAGGCCAGCGTGCACAGCGGCGAAGACGGCCGCACCTGGCTGGCGGTGCAGCATGGCGCCGAGGTGGATTTTCGCTACGAAGTGCGTCCACGGGCACTGAACCAGCCGAACTTCAACCTGCACGACAGCAGTGCGCAGCCAGCGGAAACCCGTAAATATTTCCGCGCCGAGGTACACCTCAGCGAGGGCGGTCAAGACTATGACCTGATGGGCTGGGCCCGCGAGGAAGTGATCGGCGACATCCTCGACCAATACGAGCGGCACCTGCACTTTCTGCATCTGGTGCGCTAACAGGTGCGCTAAGTAGATGGACCCAAATAGGTAACGAGCGGCAGGCGTAGCGCGGCAATATCGGCCAGCAAATAGTCGCGCAACCGCTCAAAACGCGGCTGGCCGCGCCGCGCCTTGGGCCACACCAGTGAGTAGTTGCAACCGCTGTACACCGCCGTCGGCCAGGGCAGGGCCAGCCGGCCTTGCTCGACGTCCTCGGCGACCAGCAACAGGTCGCCGATCGACACCCCGTAACCACGGGCGGCGGCGACTATGCCCAGCTCCAGCATGTCGAACACCTGACCGCTCTTCAGTGGCACCTGCTCGCTCAGGCCCATGGCCTGCAACCACTGGCGCCAATCGCGGCGATCGGGGGTCGGGTGCAGCTGCTCGGCGGCTTGCAGGCGCGCCACATCCCAAGCGCCGCTGATCACGGCCTCGGGCGCACAGACCGGAATCAGCCACTCCTCAAACAGGCTGACGTGCTCCCAGTCCGCCGGGAAAGTGCCGTCATTGAGCAGCACCGCGCAGTCGAAGGGCTCACGTTCAAAGTCGACCTTATCGACATCCATCCAGGCGGCGGTCAGCTGCACCTCGATGTCCGGGTGCTGCAGGCGAAAGCGCGACAGCCGTGCCAATAACCAGCGCATGGTCAGGGTCGAGGGCGCCTTCAAACGCAGCGCACCCTCATCGCTGCGCAAACTGGCGCAGGCCGCCTGCAACGCACTGAAACCTTGCTGCAAACCGGGCAGCAATAAACGGCCGGATTCGGTCAGACGCAAGCCACGGCCGGCGCGCTCGAACAGTCGGCAGCCAAAATCGCTTTCCAGGGTGCGCACATGTCGGCTGACCGCGCTTTGGGTAATGGCCAATTCTTGCGCGGCGCGGGTAAACGACAAATGCCGGGCGGCGGCCTCGAAAGCACGCAAGGCATAGAGCGGTGCGAGACGGCTCATTGATGAGTAAAACTCATTACTGGCATGGCTTTTATCCTTTTGTGACACGACCTTTACAGCGCTCAGAATAGCCACTATTGCCAGCGCCAGGACAGCCCCTGGCGCGCACAACTGATGACTTGTAATTATGTCTAGCAACCTGCGTCACGAACTCTCCGCACTCTTGTGGCTCCTCAGACTGCCCGGCCCGCTGATCGCGGCACAACTGACCCATGTACCACGGATGATGATTGCTTATGTCTAGCAGCCTACGGCACGAACTCTCCGCACTCCTGCGGCTGGCCGGCCCACTGATCGCGGCGCAACTGGCCCACGTACTGATGGTGTTTACCGACACAGTGATGATGGGCCTGCTCGGCCCGGCCCAGTTGGCCGCCGGCGCTCTGGGGGCGGCCAGTTACAACCTGGTGTCGATTTTTTGCGTCGGGGTGATGGCGGCGGTTGGCAACCTAGTGGCGATCCGTCATGGCGCCGGCGACGCGCAAGGCGTGCGCAGCATGACCCAGGCCGGCATCTGGATTGCCGTGATTCTGGCCCTGCTTGCCGCTCTGCTGCTGTGGCAAGCGACGCCCTGGCTGCGCCTGGCCGGCCAGCAAGAGGTGAATATTGTTGGCGCCATGAGCTTTTTGCAGACGCTGATTTTTGCCCTGCCCGGCTATCTGCTGTTTATGGCCCTACGCGGTTTTACCTGCGCCCTCGGCCGGCCCGGCCCGGTACTGGCGATCAGCATTGGCGGGGCGCTGGCTAACTTCGTCCTCAACTATGCACTGATCAAGGGTCTGTTTGGCCTGCCGCAAATCGGCCTGGCTGGCATTGGTCTGGTCACTGCCGTGGTGATGAATGCCATGGCCGTGCTGCTGGCGCTGTATATCCGCTGGCACAGCTTCTACCAACCCTGGCCACTGCTGCGCGGCTTACTCGGCACGCCGCTCTCGGCGCTGCGGGAAAACCTGCGGTTGGGCCTGCCGATTGGCGGCACCTATGTGGTCGAGTCGAGCCTGTTTTTTATCGCCGCGCTGTGCATGGGCGCGCTCGGCAGCACCGAGCTGGCCGCCCACCAGATCGCCCTGCAGGCGGTGTATGTGGTGTTTATGATCCCGGTGGGGCTGTCGTATGCCGCCAGTTTGCGCATCGGTCAGCACTTTGGCGCGCAACGCTGGCAGGCCGCCCGGCAAACCGGACGCTTGGCAATCGGCCTGGGCGCCGCCTGCATGCTCGGCTTTGCGCTGCTGTTCTGGCTGGCGCCGCATTGGGTGATTGGCCTGTTTCTCGATGCTGCCGACAGCGCCAATCGCCCGGTGATCGAACTGGCCGTCAGCCTGCTGGCCATCGCCGCCTGGTTTGAGCTGTTCGACGGTCTGCAAACCATCGCCATGGGCGCCATTCGCGGCCTGAAAGACGCCAAGACCACCTTGATAGTCGGTCTGATTTGCTACTGGGGGATTGGCGCGCCGGCCGCCTGGCTGCTGGCCTTCCCCTTCGGCTGGGGCGCCCAAGGGGTCTGGTGGGGCTTGGCGATTGGCCTGGCCACCGCCGCATTCGGCCTGACCCTGAGTTTCGAATGGAAGACCGCGCGGCTGCTGCGGCCAGCGCCTGTAGCGCAGCAAAGCTGCCTGAGTTGAGGCTAGCGCGTAGTTACCTGTGCAGACCGATTTCGTAGGGTGGGCTTCAGCCCACCGCTCCGAACGCCGCAGTCTTGGTGGGCTGAAGCCCACCCTACGTCCATCATCAGCTCGGCAATCAACCCGCCGTCGTTACAACGACAACTTGGTCAGCAAGGGTTGGCGTTGGCCGAACACCAGAAAGCGCGCCAGCTCGTTGAGCGGCAGCGCCTTGCTGATCAGGTAACCCTGCACCTGGTCGCAGCCAAACTGGCGCAGCAGGGCCAGTTGTTCGGCGCTTTCGACTCCTTCGGCGACCACTTGCAGGTGCAGATTGTGGGCAAGGTTGATCATCGCCTGCACCAGCTGATAGCTCTGCGGTTGCGCGCCCATGCCGGCGACGAAGCTCTTGTCGATTTTCAGCAGGGTGATCGGCAGGCTGTGCAGGTGCACAAACGACGAGAAGCCGGTGCCGAAGTCATCCAGCGAGAAGCGCACGCCCAGCTCGCCGAGCGCCTGCATGGTCTGCTGCACCTGATCGATGCGGCGCATCACCGCGGTTTCGGTCAGCTCAAACTCCAGCCACTGGGCCTCGACGCCGCGCTCCTCAATCAGCCGACTGAGGGTCGGCAGCAGCAGGCTGTCCTGGAACTGGCGAAACGACAGATTGATCGCCATGTGCAGCGGCGGCAGGCCCCGCCCACGCAGCCACTGCATGTCGCGCAGGGCACGGGAAATCACCCAGTAACCGAGCGGCACGATCAGCCCGGTCTCTTCCGCCAGCGGGATAAATTCATCCGGGCCGAGCAAGCCATGCTGGCTGTGCTGCCAACGCACCAAGGCCTCCAGCCCCAGCACCTCTCCGGTGTGCAGGCACAGCCGTGGCTGGTAGTGCAGCTCCAGTTCATCGCGGCGCAAGGCCCGGCGCAATTGGCTTTCCAGCTCGGCGCGACTCTGCTCGCTGCGGCTGTTGCGCGGATCAAACAGGCTATAGCTGCAGCCTGGATTGTGTTTGGCTTGCTGCATGGCGATGTGCGCGTGCCACATCAGCGAGTCGGCGCCGACCTCGGCACTGGCCATGGCCACACCCAGACTGGCGCCGATCAGCAGGCTCTCGCCATCGACCCAATAGGGTTCGGCCAAGGCGTGGGTAATCTGCTCGGCCAGGCGCTCGGCGCGGGTCGGATCGCGGCGCACATCGAGCAGCAGGGCAAATTCATCGCCGCCCAGACGGGCCAGCTGATCGCAGCCTTCCAGCTGCGCTTTCAGCCGCGCCACCACTTGCAGCAGCAGCCGATCACCGGCCTGATGGCCGAGGGCATCGTTAGCGTGGCGAAAGTTATCCAGGTCCAGATGCGCCAGGGCAAAACCGCAGCCAGCAAATTCGCTCAGCTGCACACTCAATAAGGTCTGAAAACCCTGGCGATTGGCGATGCCAGTCAGCGGATCTTGCTCGGCCAAGCGCTGCAGGGTGCTTTTTAATTTGGCATTTTCCGCCGCGTAGCGCATGCAGCGGCGCAATACCGACGCCGTTAAGGTGCTACGCACCAGCCAGTCACAGACCCCGGCCGGGGCCAGTTCGGGCTCAACCTCCAGCAGCAATACGGTCGGTAGCGGGCAATGCCCCAGCGCCGGCAAACACTCAGGGGTGCAGAGCAACAGGCCCTGATGCGGCTGATCAAACAGGCTGCAGGCGGCTTCCCACGAGGGGGCGGTAATCAGTCGCGACGGGCTCGCAAGTTGCGCCAAGGCATCGCGCAAAGGTTGCGCCCACTCGGCGGACTCAGTCAGCAGGACTAATTGCAGATCGACATGCGCGGACAAACAACCCCCCCAAGGGTCAAAAAGTAGCGGTGGCACTTCGGCTGAGTGAAAACTACTGCGCTCGGTTATGCGGCCCAACCTGCTGCCACCTGCGCCGTTATCGGCGTCATTTTATTCGCGCGTCCCTGTGCTGCGGCGATTAGCTTGCGCGAAAGCGGGGGCCTCGGCAACCGCCGAGACTCGGTACATGCGTACTTAATCGCCACAAAGCGCCGAACACCACACATTCTGCGCACGCCAGCCGAGCTTCCCAGCGGTCACTGCTAGCCCTTCGAGCCTGCTAAAATGCGCGCCCTCCTCCGTTGGGCCTTTCGTCGATGTCGCGCCTCAATCCCAGGCAGCAAGAAGCCGTCCACTACATCAATGGCCCACTGTTGGTGCTCGCCGGTGCCGGCTCCGGCAAGACCAGCGTGATTACCCGCAAAATCGCCTACCTGGTGCAGCACTGCGGCATGCGCGCCCAGCACATTCTGGCCATGACCTTTACCAACAAGGCGGCGCGGGAAATGAAAGAGCGGGTCGGTAGCCTGCTCAAAGGCCCGGAAGCCCGCGGCCTGACGGTGTCGACCTTCCACAACCTGGGGATGAACATCATCCGCAAGGAATACGCGCGGCTGGGCTACAAGCCGGGCTTCTCGATTTTCGATGAGACCGACGTCAAGGCGCTGCTCAGCGACCTGATGCAGAAAGAGTACGCCGGCGACGACGGCGTCGATGAGATCAAGAACATCATCGGCTCGTGGAAGAACGACCTGATCATGCCCACCGAGGCCCTGGAGCAGGCGCGCAACCCCAAGGAGCAAACCGCCGCCATCGTCTACCTGCACTACCAGCGCACGCTCAAAGCCTACAACGCTGTGGATTTCGACGACCTGATTCTGCTGCCGGTGAAGCTGTTCCAGGAGCACACCGACATCCTGGAAAAATGGCAGAACAAGGTGCGTTACCTGCTGGTGGATGAATACCAGGACACCAACGCCAGCCAATATTTGCTGGTCAAGCTGCTGGTCGGTTCGCGCAATCAGCTCACCGTGGTCGGCGACGATGACCAGTCGATCTACGCCTGGCGTGGCGCGCGGCCAGAAAACCTGATGCTGCTGAAAGACGACTAC
>JAIERD010000306.1 GCA_019747155.1 Pseudomonadaceae bacterium | reverse complement strand
AGTCGAGCGGGCTGGCGGTCATGATCTGCTGGCCGAACAGCAGCGGCATGGCCAGGTGCAAATGGCCGCGCGGTTCGGCATGTAGGCCGCTGGCCGATGCTTCGGCTTCGTTGACCTCCTGCAGGATGCGCTGGCAGTCACCGGCAAAGCGTTCACCAGACGCGGTCAGACTGACGCCACGGGTACTGCGTTGCAGCAGCGGCGTACCCAGGCGCTGTTCCAGTGCGGCAATGGCGCGGGTCACGGTGGGTGCGGAAATATTCAGGCGGCGGGCTGCTGCTGCCAGGCTGAGATCGCTGATCACCGCCTGGAAAATACGCATCTCTTGGTAGCGATCCATGGCGCTCAGTCTCGCGGGGCAGGGTTGAGTGCGCTGGATTGGCTCAGTTGCGCGCTGCAGAAATCAACAAAGGTGCGTACCTTGGCCGGCACCTTGCGACCGCTTTGATAGACCACATGGATGGGCAGGGGCGGTTGCTCGAATTCCTGCAGGACAATTTCCAACTCGCCAGCCGCTACCTTGCTGGCCACCTGATAGGACAGCACGCGGGTCAGGCCCCAGCCCAGGCAGGCGGCATTGATAGCGGCCTGGTTGGCGGTGACCAGCAGGCGCGGCTGCGGACGAATGCTGATGGCGCCCTGGGGGCCGTTGAACTCCCAGTTGCTCAGCAACGGGCTGCTGGTTGCCACCACCAGTTGAGCCTGGAGCAATTCGTCGGGGTGTTGCAGTTGGCCGTGTGTCTTCAGGTACGTCGGTGAAGCGCAGATCACCCGGCGCACCTCGCCGACTTTTAGCGCATGCAGGCCGCTATCGGGGAGATTGCCGATGCGGATGGCCACATCGATGCCTTCATCGACCATGCTCACCACCCGGTCCACCAGCAAGGCCTTGATGGTCACTGCTGGGTGCTGGGCCAGGTAGTCGATCATCACTGGGGTGACAAACAGTTCGCCAAACAGTACCGGCGCGGAGAGGGTCAGTTGCCCGCGGGCGATGGCATGGCTGCCGGCCGCCGACTCTTCTGCCTCTTCCAGTTCGGTGAGGATTCGTCGGCAGTCTTCCACATAGCGCTGGCCTGCTTCGGTGACATGCACGCTGCGGGTGGTGCGCGCCAGCAGCAGGGTGCCGATGCGCTCTTCCAGAGCGGCCACGGCACGGGTCACGCTGGGCGGCGACATGTTCAGGCGCCGCGCGGCGGCGGCAAAGCCTTGCTCTTCAGTCACGGCCAAAAACACCTGCATTTCCTGAAAACGATCCATCGGCGACTCCTCTCGGTCTGCGGCGAGTGTGCGTGATTTGTTTCATTTTCTGCAATAGAGCCTTGCTGATAACGGTCGTTCATCTTCGCTGTGTGGAGATCTAGAGTGGCTCCACGTCGAACGCAGTTGGTTTCGACGCACTCAACCCTCACTCGATTGCGTCAATAAGGAATTACCTCATGAGCCTGAAGAACTCTTTTATCGCCAGCTCCCTGGCGGTTGCCTTGTCCCTTGGTGCCGGCGCTTTGCTGACCGCGACCAGCAGCTTTGCCTATGACGAGGCCTCGACCTCGTCGATCAACGTCGATGCGGCGAAGGTCATCCTCAAAGGCTATGACAGCGTGTCCTACTTCAAGGGCCAGCCAGTCGAGGGTGATAAGCGCTTTGCGGCCACTTATGACGGCGCCACCTATTACTTCGCCAGCGCGGAAAACCTCAAAGCCTTCCAGGCCAGCCCGGCCAAGTACGCCCCGCAATTTGGCGGCTATTGCGCTATGGGCGCGGCCCTCGGCAAGAAGCTGGATGTAGACCCAAGCCAGTACAAAGTGGTCGATGGCAAGCTGTACCTAAACGTTAACGCCGACGTGTTCAAAAAATGGTCCCAGGACGTTGCTGGCAACATTGCCAAAGCTAACGCCAACTGGCCAGCAATCAAGGACAAGGCCGCCAACAGCCTGTAACACCACTCGGCCTGCAACCCCCGCCGGGGTGGCAGGCCGTTTGTCCTGACTTGGAGTTCGATATGCGTAATTGGCCTCTTTTACTGCGTTTGCCAGGAGTGGCCCGCGATGTCTTATTGCTGTTGGCGCGGGTCGCACCGGCAGCGATTTTCTGGCAGTCCGGCCGCACTAAGGTGGATGGCTGGCAGCTGAATGACAGCGCGCTCTATCTGTTTGAAAACGAATATCACCTGCCTCTGCTTGCGCCGTATAACGCTGCCGTGCTGGCAGCCGTTGCTGAACATCTGTTCCCGTTGTTGTTGCTGCTGGGGCTGGGAACGCGGTTTGCAGCTCTGGCATTGCTGGGCATGACCCTATTGATCCAGGTGTTTGTCTATCCCTCGGCCTGGCCAACCCACGGTACATGGGCAGTGGCTTTGTTGTTGCTGCTTGCTCAAGGCCCTGGGCGCGTATCTCTGGATCACTTGCTCAGTGGCTGTATTGAGCATGCCGACCCCGAGCAATGCCTGAGGACACCGCAATGATCGATGTCTACACCGCCCATACGCCGAATGGCATCAAGGTGCCGATCGCCCTAGAAGAACTAGGCCTTGATTATCGGATCATCACCGTCAACCTGGCTGCTGGAGAGCAGAGCCGGCCGGAGTTTCTCGCCATCAATCCCAATGGCCGCATTCCGGCGATTGTCGATCATCAGGGGCCGGATGGGCAGACGGTGAGTGTGTTCGAGTCCGGGGCGATTTTACTTTACCTAGCCGAGAGGGCTGGCGGTCTGCTGCCCCGTGATCCACTTGAGCGGCTGCGGGCCATGGAGTACCTGTTTTTGCAAGTCGCCGGTGTTGGGCCGATGTTTGGTCAGGCCGGCTGGTTTCTGCGTTCGGCGCCGGCCCCCTGTGCTGTAGCGATTGAACGCTTTCGCGGCGAGGCCTTGCGCCTGACCGGTGTTCTTGAGGCGCGCTTGCGCCAGCAACCATGGCTGGCCGGCAGTGAGTATTCGCTGGCCGATATCATGAATTTTTCTTGGCTGCGAGTGGCCCATTACGGCGGTGTCGAGCTGGCCAGGTTTCCTGCCGTAGCCGCCTGGGTGGCCACAATTAATGAGCGGCCGGCAGTCCTGCGTGCATTGGCCCGGGTGCACTAAAAGCATTTTTGAGAGGAGTTAAATATGAATCTTCGTAATGCGCATGCCGCGCTGGCGGTGTCACTGGCAACGGTGTTGCTGGCCAGTCAAGCATTGAGTGCGGCAGAAGATGGCGTAAATGCTGGCAAGGAAAAATGCTACGGGATCTCCTTGGCCGGGCAAAACGATTGTGCCGCAGGTGCCGGGACGTCCTGTGCCGGTTCGGCGAAAATCGATTACCAGGGCAATGCCTGGAAGCTCGTGCCAACTGGTACCTGTACCCATATCGAGACGCCTCACGGTTTGGGTTCGCTAATGCCGTTGTCACGTCTCTGATTGGTTCTCGGGTTCTGGCGTTGCAACCCTTTTTGAGGTGTGAAGATGAACAACCGTACGCTGTTGCAAGGCGCCGGTGTGACGTTTCAGGCGGAACATTTCGCCGCCATCATGGCGGATCCGCAACGCCTGGATTTCTTCGAGATTCAGGCTGAGCGGTATTTTTCGGTCGATGCTGTCGCGCACATGCAGGTCTTTGCCCTGCGCCAGTTGTTGCCGCTCTCGGTGCATGGCATCGGCCTGTCACTGGGCGGCGCAGCGGCCCTGAACGGCGAGCATTTGCACGGGTTGCAGCAACTCTGCCAGCGTTACCAGCCGGCGCTGGTTTCTGCCCATCTGGGCTGCGCGCCGCAAGCGGCCAGCCTGCTCGGCGATAATCTGCCCCTGGCGTATAACGCCAGCACCCTGCAACGCCTGGTCGAACATGTCGATCAGGTGCAAGCGCTCCTGGGCCGCCAGCTGTTGATTGAGAACCCGCCGGCCTATGTGCGTCTGGTGGAAAGTGACATGGAAGAAGCGGATTTTCTCCATGAACTTTGCCAGCGCACTGCATGCGGCTTGTTGCTGGATATCGGCAATCTCCTGATCAGTTGTCATAACTGTGGCGGCAACGCCGAGGATTATCTGCGTCGCCTGCCCGTGCAACAGATCGGCGAAATTCATCTTGGCGGTTATAGCCAACTGCGTCTGGCCAGCGGCGCTTATCTGCTGGTGGATGAGCACGCCAGCGTGGTGGCCGATGCCAGTTGGGATCTGTATACCGATCTGCTGCGGCGCATCGGTAAGCGGCCGGTGGCGGTGGAATGGGAACGCCAGTTGCCATCCTGGCTGGTGCTGGCCGCCGAAGTCGATTGCGCGCGCGCCCTGCAGCACTTTCCGTTTATGCCAGAGTGTTGCCGCGAGGATGGGCCATAAGTCGGTTAAGCAAGGCGGGCGTTCTGCGGGTAGCTGCAATTGAATCGCGCGTTACCGTTTTAGTCGCACTGCGGCAACGCGTGACATTACTCAGCGTGCGGCGTTGCTGGCCCATGGCGGTGCTCATCATCCTGATGCGGCCAGGCCAGCATGGCTGCATCAGCCAGTTCGCACAGTTGAGTGATGCTGGCGCCGTCGATGGCCTGTACCGACATGCCTTGAATAACGGCCGCATACAAACTGGCCAGGGCGGGGCGTTGAGCATGTTCTTGAGTTGGGTGGTTTGGAAACCTTTGAGCGCTCGATTGCCTCATTGGCCGCTGGTGGCAGGATCGCTCAGATTGGTGTGCTGAGTGGGTTTGGTGCAAGTCCCAACCTGCAGTCAGTGCTGTTCCTAAATGCCAGTATCAACGGCATTTGTGTTGGCTCCGCCGAACAGCTTGAAGCGCTGTGTGGCTTTATCAGCGAGCATCAAATCAGCCCGATCATTGACCGCGAGTTTGATTTTAGCGAGACCCCAGGAGCGTTTGCCTATCTAGAGAGTGCTGAGCATTTCGGCAAGGTTGTAATCCGTCTCGATCAAGCGTGATGATCCGCGCATTGCAGTTGAACCATGAAAACACCGTTACCGGCGAGACTCGGTAACGGTGTTTTCATTGGCTAGCTATAGACGTCAGACCTGGTATCAGGCTCGGCGGCTGTGTTGCAGAGTACGCTCGCTGCCATTCTCGGCCAGTTCGACATGCTGCTCTTGACGCAGTTTGCGGCCGCTTTTCAGGGTGCGCTCGCTGCCATTCTCGGCCAGTTTGGAGCGTTGCTCCTGATGCAGTTTGCGACCGTTTTCCAGAGTACGTTCACTGCCGTTTTCGGCAAGCAGCAGGGTTTCATTGGCCTGCAGATGACTGGCGCTGATCACGGCCAGTAGTGCAAGGGTATGGGTCAAGCGGCGAGTTGTGTTGAGGTGGTTCATGATGGCTTTCCTTCAAGTCAGATGCCGTCTCCGGCGTTGAAGTAAGCTTCTCAAGTATCACTTAATTGAAGAATAGATGGTTTCATCAATGCTTAATTGCATAATATGAAATTATTTGTGTTGGCCTTGAGTGCGTTTGCGCTGTGAGGCGTTGCTGATTACGACCCTGGAACAGTGCTGGAGTGAATCGCCCCTAATTTCGTAGGCACCTTGGAGGTCTTTTTTTTGCAGGGGCTGCCAGCCGCGAACTTCCGCTTTTGGCCGGTTGTTGCCAGTCGCGACGGGCTGCTAAGGGTCGATATTCGCCATTAACACAGCTAACTAAGCCGCGCAGACCATCAAGTCCAGACTCACAACATTGCCCCTTAATCGAGCCGATAGCTGGCCAGTTCCAGCGGGGTCAGCAGGCGCAGGTTCTTTGGGTCGATTGACTGCATGTCGGCCGCCAGGCTGCTGGGGATGTTCATTTCTTTGAAGTAGGCGGCGGGGCTGTAGCGCGAAGCATTGCCGGCCAGGTTGGCCTGGGCGGAGTCGCCATTGGCGAAGTAGGGGCGGTGGATGCCGACATAGCCGCGCACGGTTTTGTCGCGGCCGGCGGCCAGCAGGTAGACGCAGCTGCCTTGGCACACGGCGCTGGCCGGCACCAGGGTGTCGAAGCCGGCTTCGCGCAGCAGGCGGCCCATTTTGATGGCTTCCGGCACGCTGCCGCCGATGTTGTCCAGCAGCGCGAGCTTCTTGGCATATTTGCCGGGGTTGGCCGTGAGGCCTTTGAGCAGGGCTTCGTAGTCGCCGGGGGCAATGTCTTCCGAGACGCTGACGGCGAGGATGCGCCCGGCAGTTTTGTGCTGCACGGCCTGCACCTCAACCTTGCCAATGGCCGCCGCCGAGGCAAACAGGCTGATGCACAGCAGGGTGGCGCGGATAGCTCTACGGCTCATAAAACAGGCACGTCCTACACAGATGGTTGGCGGTGATGCACCGGCGTTATTGAGCCGGCAGAAATTAGACTTGGAAAAATTCGGCTGTTGTAGGAGCCAGCTTGTGACCCACACGGATGTGGGAAATGCAGTCCGCCGCAGGGAGCGGTATCTGCCTGGCGATCAGGGCCGCCAAGAGCATCGCCAGCAAGCTGGCTCCTACTGATCGGCGGCAAAAATCTAGTTACCGGCCGAATCTATCGCGGGCGACTTAAAACTTTTCTTTCGGGCCCAGGTAACGCCATTCACCCAGTGGCAGCTTGGCCATCGGCACGCCGCCGATGCGGATGCGTTTGAGGTTGATCACCTTCAAACCAACGGCTTCGCACATATGGCGAATCTGCCCCGGCAGCGGGTTTTTCAGGGCGAAGCGCAGGCGGGTTTCGTTCTGCCAGCTGACCTTGCAGGGCATTAGCGGTTTGCCGCGAAAGTTCAGGCCGTGGGCCAGGCGCTTGAGGCCGTGGGACACCAGTTCGCCGCTGACTTCGACAATGAACTCTTGCTCAAGTTTGTTGATGTCTTCGTTGAGCTTGCGCGACACGCTGAAGTTTTGCGTGAACACCTGCAGGCCGCAGGCATCGGTGTCCAGCGGCAGGCACATGGTCAGTCGCTCAAAATGCCGTTGCAGCGGGCGAATGGCCGACAGATCGGCGGCCGCCTGGGTCTCTTTGCGCAGCAGTTTTAGCGCATCGTCGGCGACCATGCCGACCGGCTTGTGCACTATCAGGGTGATCGGCTCTTGTTGGGTGAGCACGGCCTCCGGGTGCAGGGCGACCAGCTGTTGCTCGACCTTGAATTGCGGTTCTTCGACGACTTGGCCGTCCACCGTGACCCAGCCACCCTCGATATAGAGTTCGGCTTCGCGGCGCGAGCAGCCTACTTGTTCGGCCAGGCGTTTGGAGAGGCGAATCGGATCAGTCATGCGGGTGGCCGTAAATTGGGGGGAGCTGCATTGTAATCGCCAGCGCCGGCTTGTGCGCAGCAATAGTGCTTCGCGGGGGCGTGAAAGTGCTTGGCCGCGCGCCAGCGACACAGTTAATTGGTAAATTGCCGCGCCACTGTAACTGGGCGCAGGCTAGCGGCCTTCGTATACTGGCCGGCTACATAAGGAGATGGTTGTGACGCAGGCAAAAGCTCAAGTGCAGGCAATGCTGTGTTTGGTGGTGGCGATGGCCCTGTGGGGCTCCTCGTTTATCGCCCTGAAGCTGGCCTTTAGCGAATTACCGCCGTTGTGGGTGATCTTTGCTCGTATGGCGCTGGGCAGTCTGGTGTTTTTACTGGCCTGGCGTTGGCGCGGACGCTTGGACTATCGCGCCGGCGACTGGAAGTACCTGCTGGGGCTGGCGGTGTGCGAACCCTGTTTGTATTTCGTGTTTGAAGCCATGGCCCTGCAAAACACCAGCGCCGCCCAGGCCGGGATGATTACCGCCTTGTTGCCCTTGCTGGTGGCGATGGGCGCTTTTGTGTTTTTGCGCGAGCGGATCAGCCGAGCTGCCTGGGCCGGATTTTTGTTGGCGGTAGTTGGTGCGGTGTGGCTGAGTGTCGGCGGGGTGGCCGATGCCCACGGGCCGGCGCCGTTACTGGGGAATTTTTTCGAGTTCCTCGCCATGCTCTGCGCCATGGGTTACACACTGATTCTGAAGTTTCTCTCGGAGCGCTATTCGGCGTTTTTACTCACGGCCATGCAGGCCTTTATCGGTGCGTTGTTCTATTTGCCCGTGGCGCTGTGGAGTGCGCCGCTGCCCACGGCCATCAGCGCCCAGGGGCTGGGTGCGGTGGTCTATCTCGGCTTGGTGGTGACGGTGGGCGCCTATGGCCTGTACAACTTTGCCGTGAGCCGGCTGCCCGCCAGTCAGGCCTCGGCCTTCGTCAACTTGATTCCGTTGTTTACCTTGCTGTTTGCGGTAGTGCTGCTGGGCGAGCGTTTGACTGGCCAGCAAGTGTTCGGCGCGTTCTTGGTGTTTGCCGGCGTGGCGCTGAGCCAATGGCGTAGCCGAATACCCGCGCCGGTGGCGGGCATTTTGGATTGAGGTTGCAGGTCGATTCTGTAGGGTGGGCTTCAGCCCACCGCAGGGTGATAAGGGACTTGGTGGGCTGAAGCCCACCCTACGTTTTGGCTCAGGCGGAGTTAAAGACCTACGGCGCGCAAATCCAACTTGCCGTCTTTTAGCGGCGGGCACCAGAAGTAGCTGCCGGTTAGCGGTCGAGTGAACTGAAACAGGCCATCAACAATGCCATCTTCGGCGCCGACCATGCGCTTGAGTTGCGCTTCGAACGCCGCCACCGAACAGCCAAAGGCGCTGAACATGAAACCGGCTTGGCCGGCGCTGGCCCAGGGCATCGAGCGGCGCAGCACGAAGGCTTCTGGCTCGAAGCTTTCTTGGGCGGTGCGCTTGACGTGGGCGGACTCTGGGGCGTCGTCGAGTTCTTC
>JAIERD010000293.1 GCA_019747155.1 Pseudomonadaceae bacterium | reverse complement strand
AGCAGCCCGAGCCTGATTTCAACGCTGCAATGTCTAGCGCAGCAGCTCTACAACCATTTTTTAGATTTTGCCGACCAGGTCCAACGACGGCGCCAGCGTGGCTTCGCCTTCTTTCCACTTGGCTGGGCACACTTCGCCTGGGTGAGCGGCGGTGTACTGGGCAGCCTTCAGCTTGCGCAGGGTTTCCGACACGTCACGGGCGATTTCGTTGGAGTGGATTTCCACGGTCTTGATCACGCCTTGCGGGTTGATCAGGAAGGTGCCACGCAGGGCCAAACCTTCTTCCGGGATATGCACGCCAAAGGCATTGGTCAGCGCGTGGGTCGGGTCACCAACCAGCGGGAACTTGGCCTTGCCTACCGCTGGCGAAGTCTCGTGCCAAACCTTGTGCGAGAAGTGCGTGTCGGTGGTGACGATGTACACCTCGGTACCGGCCTTCTGGAACTCGGCGTAGTTGTTGGCAGCGTCTTCGATTTCAGTTGGGCAGTTGAAGGTGAAAGCAGCCGGCATGAAGATCAGTACCGACCACTGGCCTTGCAGGCTCTGCTCGGTGACTTCGATGAACTTACCGTTGTGGAAAGCGTTGGCTTTGAAAGGCTGGACTTGAGTGTTGATCAGCGACATGGGTGCTTCCTCGTGGGGGTGATAAGTAGTTGACGAGGAAGATCATAAACGTAGCGTTGCACTAAAGCTTATTGATTGAAGCCATAGCTACGATTAACTGAGCCAATCGTAGCTTCGGATATTGATCAAGTCAGGCTATCGTTAATACTCAGTACCAACTTGCCATTCACCTGATTGCTCGCCAGCGCCGCAAAGGCTGCATCGACATCCTTGGCGGCAAAGACTTTCTCCAACTGCGGCTTGAGCCGCCCCTCGGTGAACAGCGGCCACACATGCTGACGCAAATCGCGCAGCAGTTCGGCCTTGAACAGTTCATCGCGGTTACGCAGGGTGGAGCCGAGCAACTGCACTCGCTTGACCAGCAGCATGCCGAGATCAAACTGCACCTCGCGCCCGCCCATCAAGCCAATCAGCACCCAGCGGCCATCCACCGCCAACAGTTGCAGGTTGCTCTGCGCGTAGCTGGCGCCAACCGGATCAAGCACCACGTCAAAGGGGGCAAAATCACGCAAACCATCCAACCCATCAGTACGCACTACGCCACCCTGGGCACCCAGGGCCACGCAATAAGCCAAACGCTCAGGTGAGCCGACACTGACCCAGCACGGGTTACCAAACGCCTTACACAACTGAATAGCCGCCGAGCCCACGCCACTGGCGCCGGCATGCACCAGCACCTTCTCGCCGGGGCGCAGGGCGGCTAACTGGTAGAGGTTCAGCCAGGCCGTGGCGTATACCTCAGGCAAGGCGGCCGCTTCCAGCAACGACAAACCCTCCGGCACCGGCAGCGCGTGGCCGGCATCCACCACTACTTCTTCGGCCATGCCGCCGCCGGCCAGCAACGCGCAGACCCGGTCGCCCACTTGCCAGGCGCTGCCAGCGCCGACTTCAGTGACGACCCCGGCACATTCCAGTCCCATAATGTCGCTCGCCCCCGGCGGCGGCGGATACAATCCGGCGCGCTGTAACAGGTCGGCCCGATTAAGTCCGGCTGCCGCGACTTGAATCCGAATCTGCCCAACATCGCAGCCAAGATTCGGCCGTTGCACCCACTGCACACCACCTTCGACGCCTTGCAAAGCCTGCATGCTGCCTCCATAGTTAGTTTCAACTGAACCCGATCTGTAATTGTCGGGTTTATTGCATTATTTAGCCGGTTGCCAATGGAACCGAGCCAGCCAAAGACGACCTAATATGCGTCATCACTTGCCTTCGAGTCGAATCAGCATGAAGCATTTCCTTCCCGGCACTGCCCTCGCCTTCTTGCTGAGTCTAGCGCCATTGCCTCTACTGGCAGCCGCTAGCCCACAGAATAGTTGGGATGCGCTGCAGCCTGATCGCGAGCAAGTGATCGCCAGTTTGAATATGGTCGAGTTGCTTAAACGCCACCATTACAACAAGCCACCCTTGAATGACGAGCGTTCGATCAAAATCTACCAGGGCTATCTCAAGCTGCTCGACCCCTCACGCAGCTATTTCACCGCCGCCGACATTGCCGAATTCGACCAGTGGGGCAGCAAGTTCGATGACCTGCTCAAGGGCGGCGATCTCGACCCAGGCTTTGCCATCTACAAACGCCACCTCGACCGCCTCAAAGAGCGCCTCGATTTCGCCCTAGCGCAGCTCGAGAAAGGCACCGACAGCTTCGACTTTAGCGTTGATGAAAGCCTGCTGATTGATCGGGAAAAATCCCCTTGGGCAAAAAATAGCGCAGAGCTGGATGAGCTTTGGCGCAAGCGCCTGAAAGATGAAGTGCTGCGCCTGAAGATTGCCGGCAAAGAGCCAAAGGCCATTCAAGAACTGCTGGTCAAACGCTACAAAAATCAGGTCTCGCGGCTCAACCAAACCCGTGGCGAAGACATTTTCCAAGCCTACATGAACGCCTTTGCCGAGACTTACGACCCGCACACCAGCTACCTGTCGCCGGATAACGCGGAAGCGTTCGATATCAACATGAGTCTTTCGCTGGAAGGCATCGGCGCCGTGCTGCAAAACGACAACGACTACGTCAAGGTCGTGCGTTTAGTGCCAGCCGGCCCTGCCGACAAGAGCAAGCAAATCGTTCCGGCGGACAAAATTGTTGGCGTCGCCCAGGGCAATGCCGAGATGGTCGATGTGATCGGCTGGCGCCTCGATGAAGTGGTCAAGCTGATCCGTGGACCAAAGGGTTCAATCGTCCGCCTGGACGTTATTCCCGCCAGCAATGCGCCGAGCGATCAAACCACCAAGGTGGTGGCCATCACCCGTGAAGCGGTGAAGCTGGAAGAGCAAGCGGCGAAAAAATCCGTCCTCAAACTGCAGCACGAGGGGCGCGAGTACAAACTCGGGGTGATTGAGCTACCCGCCTTTTACCTGGACTTTAAAGCCTTCCGCGCCGGTGACCCGGAGTACACCAGCACCACCCGTGACGTGAAGCGTCTGCTGACCGAACTGCAAGAAGAGAAAGTCGACGGCGTGGTGCTCGACCTGCGCAACAACGGCGGCGGCTCGCTGCAAGAAGCCACCGAACTGACCGGCCTGTTTATCGACCAAGGCCCCACCGTGCTGGTGCGCAACAGCGACGGCCGGGTCGATGTACTGGCCGATGAAAATCCCGGCATCTTCTACAGCGGGCCACTGGCGGTGCTGGTTAACCGGCTCTCGGCCTCGGCCTCGGAGATTTTTGCCGGTGCCATGCAGGACTACCACCGCGCGCTGATTATCGGCGGACAAACCTTCGGCAAAGGCACGGTGCAAACCATTCAGCCACTCAATCATGGCGAGCTGAAGCTGACTCTGGCCAAGTTTTATCGCGTCTCCGGGCAAAGTACTCAGCACCAAGGCGTGTTGCCGGATATCGAATACCCGGCCATTGTCGACACCAAGCAAATTGGCGAGAGCGCCCTGCCCGCCGCCATGCCGTGGGATAGCATCCGCCCGGCGATCAAGCCAGAGGTGGATCCGTTCAAGCCATTCCTGGCTGAACTCAAATCCCGCCACGACGCCCGCACCGCCAAGGCGCCAGACTTTGTCTTCACCCGTGACAGCCTGGCGCTGGCGCAACAACTGATGCATGAAACCACCGTAAGCCTCAACGAAACCACGCGGCGCGCGCAGCATGCCGATATCGAAGGCAAGCAGTTGGCGATGGAAAACACCCGGCGCAAGGCCAAGGGTGAGGAGCAATTGAAAGAGCTGAAAAAAATCGACGAAGACGCAGCGCCAGTGGAAGAGCCCAAGACCAAGCCCGAGGATGATGCCTACCTCAGCGAAACCGGGCTGATTCTGCTCGACTACCTGGGTTTGCGCCCGGCGGTGGCCAAGCAGTAAGCGTCAGTCATCAGATCGTCACGAAACTGTCGTGAAATACAAAGGCCGGTGCACAGGCCGTGTGAAAACGTAGCGAGCGAAGGTTAGGCAAGGCGCAACGCAGCAAAGCGGAGTAACAACCAAAGGTTGACCCGCAGGGCAAGCGAAGCGCAGTCAAAGCAGGCGAGAAAGCGCAGTTTACGAGTTGTAAATGAGCATTTTGAGCCTGCTTTTAACGCCGCATAACCGAGCGCAGTAGTTTTCACACCGCCTGAGCGATACCGGCCTTTTTTTGTATTTCATCGCCGCGAGACCATCATGACCACCATCGAACAGTTGAGCGCCTTGACCCAGATCCTTGCTCAGCGCAATTTGCATACGCTGTTCCAGCCCATTATTTCGCTGTCCGAGCGCCGCATCCTGGGTTATGAAGCCCTGACTCGCGGCCCCTCCAACAGCCCGTTGCATTCGCCCGTCCCACTGTTTGCCGTGGCCCGGCAAAACGCTCGACTGAGTGAATTGGAAGTGGCCAGCCGGCAAAGCGCCTGCCGGCGTTTCAGCGAGCTGCAACTGCCCGGCATGCTGTTTTTGAATATCTCCCCCGAGACCTTGCTCGAACCCGAGCACCAGCCTGGGCGCACCCTGCAACTGCTGCAAACCTACGGCATAGCGCCGAGTCAGGTGGTGATTGAACTCACCGAACAAGCACCCATTGAAGACTTCAGCCTGCTGCACACGGCGCTGCATCACTATCGCTCGATGGGCTTTTCGATTGCCCTGGACGACCTGGGCGCCGGTTATTCGAGTTTGCGTTTATGGTCGGAACTGCGCCCTGACTACGTGAAAATTGACCGGCACTTTATCGACGGAATTCACCTCGACCCGGTCAAACGCGAGTTCGTCGGCTCCATCCTGAAAATGGCCAGCGCTTCGCGCGCTCAAGTGATTGCCGAAGGCATCGAACTACCCGAAGAGCTGGCGGTGCTCGCCGACATGGGCGTCGATTTGCTGCAAGGCTATTTATTTAGCCGTCCGCTGGATCAGCCCAGCAGCGATATTCACGCCCTGCTGCCCAAGCTTGATACCAGCGCCGCGCAGTTAACCGAAGACGCGTGTGACCTCAGTGCACTGCTAAACCGGCAGGTAGCCGTCAGCGAGGATGCGCTGATCGCCCAAGTGCTCGAAGTGTTCCGCGCGCAAGCCAACTTGAACTCATTGGCGGTACTCAATACGCAGCAACAACCAATTGGCATAGTGCATCGCAACTCACTTGCCAGCGCCCTGCTGAAGCCCTTTGCCACCGACCTGTTTGCTCGTAAACCGATCAGCCGGCTGATGAGTGACGACTTTTTAGTGGTTGAGCAAAATCAGTCGCTGCAGCAAGTCAGCCGACTATTAACCAGTCGCGCCCGGCAACGCATCGAGGAAGACTTCATCATCACCCAGGACGGTTTGTACCTGGGCCTGGGTCGGGTCATCGACGTACTGAAACTGATCACCGAGCTGAAAATCCAGCAAGCCCGCTACGCCAATCCACTGACCCTGCTGCCCGGCAATGTACCGATCCAGCAATGCCTCACGCGTCTATTGCAGCAGGCGCGCGAAGCGATGATTTGCTACGTCGATATCGACAATTTCAAACCCTTCAACGATATCTACGGCTACGGCAAAGGCGATGAGGTGCTGCTCTGTTTGGCGCAGTGCTTAAGCGCTCGGATAGACCCTAGCTGTGATTTTGTCGGGCACATTGGCGGTGATGACTTTCTGCTGGTACTGGGCTCCGAGGACTGGCGCAAGCGCCTCAATTGCCTGCAAGAAGACTTTCAAGGCCAGTGCCGACGCTTCTATCGCCCCGAACACCTGCAAGCCGGCGGATTCAGCAGTAACAACCGGCAAGGCCAGCAGCAAGATTTCCCGCTGTTGTCGCTGTCACTGGGGGTGGTGCATTTGCGGCCAGAGGCCTGCGCGCACCTGGATGCCAGCCAGCTGGCGGAAATGGCCTCCCAGGCCAAGCATCACGCCAAAGCGGTGCCGGGTTACAGCTTGCATATTTTGGATACCCTAACGACTCTGGATCAGAGCCCCAACTCGGTCGCCCGCGCCTCGTAGAGGGTCGCCTGCTGCGGATCAGCCACCAAGCCAACGCCACCTTGCGCGTATAACCCTGCCAAGCGCCGCGCCGCCAACGGATGGCCAACTGCAGCGGCCTTGATCCACCACGCAGCAGCCACACCGGCATCGGCTGGCTGCTGCAGATCGCCGGCCAAACTGACCACACCCACCTGATAAGCCGCCTTGCCATCCCCGGCCGTAGCGGCCAGTTGCAATAATCGTAAGCCTTCTTGCCGCGCGCTTAGGCCCTGGCCGCGAAACAACAGTAAATGCCCATAAAAGCTTTGCACCTCGGCATCCCCACGGGCCGCCATGCGCGCAAATTGCCCCTGCATCCAGTCCCAGGCGCGCGGCTGCTTAACCAACCAGGCCCAATGAAACAAGCGCCGCGCCACTAAATAACCCACCCGGGCACGCACAGAGCCAAACATCTACATCTCCTCGGGGTAGCTGAACTCGAATACCCGTGCCACTTCAGCCGCATGCCATGAGGCTGCGGCGACACCGTCCGCCGGGCCGCTGAAGCGTTCGAGCAAACTCACACACTCAAAAAAGCCCGTGCGCGGCAACCGACTAGCTCCCTGGCTGATCACCAGCGCACTGCGCAGAGGCCTGTCCGCCCGTGCATCCAAGCCGGCTAGATGCTCGAGGGCGGCAGCCAGCGTCTGCATGGCCGGCGTAGGCAGCTGCAAACGCTCGATCAGCGCGCGATAGGTCAGCAGATGACGTTGGCGTTGGGCGCTGGCTAACTCCTGCAACAACGCCTGCCAATGCTGACGGCTGATGCTGACACTCACGACGGTGTGCTCCAGCCGGCAATTCCCAATGCCCGTGCCAGTGGCCGTAACACCGGCTCGCCGGCCTCACGCTGGCCGTTTTCGATTTGCTCAAGGTAATGCGGACTAATGCCCACCGAGCGCGCGAGCTGTTCAAGAGAAAGGTTTAAACCTTCACGCAAGGCACGCATCTCGCTGAGTTCGGCGCGTTGCGCTGGCGCCGCTGCTGTGGCGCTTGGCGGCGCAGTCTGGCTGGTCAAACCGGCGGCCTTTAACAGCGCTTGGTATTGCGCCCAAGGCAGAACCGCGTACTCCGGCTCACCCTCACGGCTGATTATTTGCACATTCATTTTAAGACTCCATGGAAAGCAGTGCTAACTGCGTCAGCACTCTCCTTGTCAGTCGTCATCTTAACAGGAGCATTGCAGCCAGTGGCGGGCAACTACGTGCCAAGCCAAGCTGCAATTAGCTCAGTTTAGTCGCCCAACCCACAACGGTAACAACCCGAACAAACCGTCATTAAGCTCACAAACAGCTGGAACCTGCGTGCTAACCGGGCTGTTTGTGGTTACCCACAAAAGCTGTGGATAACCTTGTGGATGGATTTGCTCGACAAGCAGCAAAGGCCCGTGCCACAGGGCCCAAGGATAGATCGAACACTTTTTAGACAGAATAAAAAAACCAACAAAATCAATAAGTTAAAAAACCAAACAAATCAAGTCAGGGTTTTGACAGAAACTCTACAGGACGCCCCAGTGATTGTGCATAAGCGTAACACTCGCACCCCCTGAAGCCGGACAAGCACAGCACTGTCAAGGTAAAAACCACTTTTCTAACCGCCACAACGCACAACGCCCCGCAAAGGCGGGGCGTTGTGTCGTCAGCAAAAAGCTTACTTAGAAGCTTGTGCCGCAGGGTCTTTGATCGAGAGCAATTCCAGGTC
Source organism: Pseudomonadaceae bacterium (assembly GCA_019747155.1). Taxonomy (GTDB): domain Bacteria; phylum Pseudomonadota; class Gammaproteobacteria; order Pseudomonadales; family Pseudomonadaceae; genus Aquipseudomonas. The sequence goes on along the minus strand of JAIERD010000293.1, from coordinate 942 downwards.
AAATACCAGCACCGAGTTGGCTGGGATTTCTGGGCTTGGGCTTTGTGCGCCGTAGGCCAGCTCGCTTGGAATGTACAACTTAACCTTTTCGCCAACGTGCATCAGTTGCAGAGCTTCAACCCAACCTGGGATCACACCGCTAACTGGCAGATCAATCGGGCTGCCGCGCTTGATCGAGCTGTCGAACACTTTACCGTCAGTCAGGCGGCCTTCGTAGTGAACGCTCACCACGTCAGTGGCTTTTGGCTGTGCGCCATCAGCTTTGGTCACTACTTCATATTGCAGACCGGAAGTGGTGGTGATCACGCCTTCACGCTTGGCGTTATCTTCGAGGAACTTCTTGCCAGCCTTGCCAGCTTCTTCATTCATGGCAGTCACGCGCGCTTCGGCACGTTTTTGCAAAGCCGCAAAGGCTTCAACCAGCTCTTCGTCTTTGAGTTTTTGCTCTTTCTTGCCGATGGCGTCTTCGATGCCCTGGGCAACAGCTTTGGAATCCAAATCATCCATGCCTTCCTGAGCCAGGCTCTTGCCCATGTTCAGGCCGATGCCGTAAGAGGCTTTCTGCGCAGGGGTAGTCAGCTCAACTTTAGTCTGCGAGTCGCAGCCTGCGAGAACTAGACCTAACAGAGCTACCGTCGCTAATTGTTTCATGTGGATTCCTTGTTCGTGCGCTAGATGGGCAAAGCAAATTGAAGGCGCGAGCTTAACAGGCGACCTTTATCACTGGCTACCGGCCATCAGAACGAAAAAATGCCGAATAGTTCAGAGACTTAGAATTTTTTTGAATTTTTTTTTGGGCTTTGTTTGGAATTTAGAATTTGTCGCTATACAAGGTGTGTTGCGAGGTACCAACAGGCGTAACGATTTGAAGCGAGGATAAAAAATGGCGCAGCGGACGGGACTCGAACCCGCGACCCCCGGCGTGACAGGCCGGTATTCTAA
>JAIERD010000077.1 GCA_019747155.1 Pseudomonadaceae bacterium | reverse complement strand
CTTCAACGCCGAGGGCTTGTATCTGCCCGGCACAGCAAACGGCAAGCGCGCCAGCGACAGCAAAAAGCTCTCACGCTGGCAAGATCTACTGAAAAAAATGCGCGAAGAAGGCTTCGCCATTGGCGAAGGTTAGGAGAACTCCATGTCATTACTTAAACAGTTGTTCTTGGCGATCTGCCTGTTTTTGGTGGTGGCCTTCACCGGCAGCTTTATTGCCGGGGTCGAAAGCTCGCGCGAGCAGCTGATCAGCCAGTTGCGCTCCCATGCCCAAGACGCCGCCACCGCGCTAGGGCTATCGATGACGCCCAACGTTGACGATCCGGCGATGCTCGAACTGATGGTCAGCTCGGTGTTTGATAGCGGCTACTTTGCCAGTATCCGGGTGGTGCGCATCCCCAATGGCGAGGTGATAGTCGAGCGCAACAACACCGACTCCAGCGAGCAGCAAGTGCCCGACTGGTTCGTCAATCTGGTCGATCTGCGCGCCCAAGGTGGCGATGCACTGATCATGCGCGGCTGGGAGCAGGCCGCACGCGTGGAGGTGCAAAGTCACCCGCAATTTGCCCTGGCCAAGCTGTGGGACAGCGCGATTGGCAGCTTGGTCTGGCTGCTGATCTGCGGGGTGGTTAGCGCCCTACTCGGCGGCTGGCTGCTGCGCACCCAACTGCGACCACTGGATAACATGGTCGATCAGGCCGAAGCCATTAGTCGCCGCGAATTTCTCTCGGCACAACAGATTCCGCGCACGCCCGAGCTCAAACGAGTAGTGCTGGCAATGAACCAAATGGTGCAAAAGCTCAAGGCCCTGTTCAGCGAAGAGGCCGCCCGCAGTGAAAAACTGCGCATTGAAGCCTATCAGGACAACCTGACCGGCCTGGCCAATCGCCGCTTGCTGGACATTCGTTTGGCCGAGCAACTGATGGTCTCCGAACACAATACCGCCGGCTATCTGCTGTTTATGCGCTTGGCCGATTTAGCCGGGCTCAACCAAAAACTCGGTGGGCAGAAAACCGACGCCCTGATCAAAGCCATGGGCGAGGTCTTCAAGCAACAACTGGAACACCCAAACCGCCGCGAATGGCTGGGCTCGCGCAGCCGCGCCGGGGAGTTTACCTTGGTCGCCCCTGGCCTGACTGGCGAGGCGGCCGACCAACTGGCGAGCGAACTGGCCAGCGCAGTAGGCGGCCTCGCACAAGCCCGCGAGAGTGGAATATCGCCACTGGCTTTCATTGGCATCGGCGCTTTTAACCCAGGTGATCAGGCTGGCGCAGTCTTTGCCCGCACGGACCAAGCACTGGCCCAAGCGCAAGGTAGCCTGGGCAAGAGCTGGGCGCGGATCGATGATGGCGCCAGCCAAAACGCTAACAGCCAACTGGACTGGCGCGGCTGGATTGATGAAGCGCTTGCGCAAAGCAAGCTCAAATTGTTTTTTCAGCCGGTTGCCAGCTGTACCGACACCGGCAAAGTCCTGCACCAGAAGGTCCTCGCGCGCCTGATTGATCCACAGGGCGAGGCGCTTGTTGCTGGTCAATTTCTGCCCTGGATCGAACGCCTCGGCTGGTCGGCGCGACTGGATATCGCCATGCTGGAAAGCTGCCTCAAGCACCTGAGCCTGCACCCGCAACCGCTGGCCCTGAGCCTCTCCGGGCAAACCCTGCGCGATGCGGAAAGCCAGGCCCGGCTGCTGCAGATTTTGCGCAACAACCCCAGGCTGGATGGCCTGCTGACTCTGGAGCTGGATGAGCGCTATCTGCCAGCGGCCGCGCAACTGGAACAGCTCAGCCAAGCCGTGCGGGCAGCAGGTTACAAGCTCGGCGTGCAGCACTTCGGGGGCAACTTCAGCTTGATCGGCAACCTCACCAACCTTGGCCTGGCGTACCTCAAAATCGACGGCAGCTACATCCGCGCGATCGATCAGGAAGCCGACAAACACAGCTTTATTGAAGCCATCTACCGCGCAACCAACAGCATCGACATGCCGCTGATTGCCGAAATGGTCGAAACCGAAGCTGAACTGACCGCCCTCAAAGAGATCGGCATACAAGGCGCCATGGGCCGCTTGATTGGCGCACCAGCGCCGTGGCGGGAGTAATTAGCGGCTCACTTGGACCGCGATTAACGCACCACTGCCAACTCAAAACCGCCGACTTCGGCATGCTGGTGAACCTGCATGCCGGCCTCATCCAAGGCCAAATCCTGCAAGGGGCGCTTGAACGGTTTGTTATCCAGGGTTTGTAGCTGACGGTCTTCAGCGGTGGTTAACAGCAACACGTAGCGCTCCCCTTGCATGGCATTGACGGGGATCGTGCCCTCGATAAAGGCATAGCGATACCAGGTCTCGGCGTGCAGTTGATAAACCGCATCGCTGACCAAACGGGTTGGGTGCTTGCGCTCATCCAGAAACAGCAGCGAGGGATACACCACCTGCTTGTTGGCAAAACTGCGCACCCGCAAACCATAGGTGCGCTGCGAGCTGGGCAACTTTAACGCGGCGTAATAGCTACGACCCATAGGGAAATCAAAGCTCGGCGACAGGCCGTTGAGTTCCTGGTAACGCGGCTCATCCGCCGACAATTCAGTGAACGCGCCATCCGCCAACTGCACGCAGCAGCTGTCTTGCAAATTCTGGTACAGCCCTGCGCTCTTCTCTTTACTGCCTTCCAGCAAGGCCCGCATCGCCGGCGTCATCTGACCATCGAGCCCCGGCAACTCGGCCGCCGGCTTATTAAACTCAACCTGACGACCTTCGGTGTATTTGATGTTGCTGGCCTGCGCGCCGCTGCGCAGACCATCGGCGCGTTGCTCGGCAGAAATCGGCGAGTTGTGCATGCGCCCCTGCTCATCGGCCCAGGTGTAATAGGGGTTGCCGTTTTCACTGCGCACAAAACCCTTATCTTCGAAGGCTTCGGCATCGATGTAATCACTGGAGTGCTGGCCATTGGGCAGGGTCAGATTCTTTTGCCCATCCAGTTGTTGGGCGCCAGCATAAAAGCTGCTCTGCATCGTGCCGCCTGCATCGACCCAGGTGAAATAGCGCCGCTTGCTTTCGTTGCTGCCGGCAGTCCCTGGCCAATTATTTTGGGCCTGGTCGGCCAACCGAGCTTGATCGCTCTGCGTAATACGGCGCTCGGCCGAGCGCTGTTGCGAGCCGTAAGCACTGTCGACAAAGGTGTTGTGCACGCGCCCCTGATCATCGACCCAGGTCAAATAACGGCCATTACTGGCCTGTGCATCAAAGGCGGCAAGCAAACCAAGACTGAGGATTAACCGCTGCATACGCATTAGAAACTCGTGGTGTAGGTGAGCGCCAAGATATAGGCCTTCACCGTGGTTTCAATATCCAAGTCGGAATACGGGTTGTAGACGATGCTGTCGATACCCGAGCAGTTCACATTACAACTGGAGCCGGCAGGAATGTTCTGCTTACTGACCAGATAGTTGAAACCCAAATCTATCACCGTGTCTTGATCCCAGCGATAGCCCAAACCGAGCCCGTAAAGCTGGGCATCACCGAGGGGCACCAAGGCGTCGGCTTTGTTGTTGGGAACCGCCGAAGGACGCGGCTCGTAGCCGGCGCGCAGGCTCAGGCGATCATTCACATCGTATTGCACGCCAAGCGCCCAACTCCACACCGACTCATAGCCCCGATCCAGGGTGATCGAGGTGGCCGTGGCATTTTCCGGTGAGAAGATGCTGGCAATTTTCAACATATCCAACTGTCGATCAAAATCCAGCTCGAACTTTTCCCAGGCTGCGTAATCGGTCCATTTAACGTCAAAATTGAACTGCCATTTACTGGCTGGCTTTAGTTTTATCCCGGTCGAAAAATGCTGCGGATAGGTCAGGTCCATCGACACATTGCCGGTTTCTTTATCTACCCCATCCGGGGTGATGCTATTGAAAATGGCCCCGACCAAGGAGCTGTCCAGACCTTGCCAAAAGCCCTGCCAGTTTTGCGAATAATCCACCTTGTACTTGCCCTGTAAATGCATCTTGGCTTCACTCTGGTACACCGCGCCCCAGGCGAACCAGTCGGTCGGTTCCCACAGCACGCCCAGGTTCCAGGTCGGCGACAGGCTCTGCTGCATATCGATATCGAGGTTGGCCAGATCGGTAAAGGGCCCAAACTCACCGCCGCAGACATTCAATAAAATATCAAAGGGATTGCCGTCGATACCGCAAAGCACTTCCTGGGTTTGGCCAATGGCCCCGGTCAACAAGTTGGGCGCGCGGAAATCCTGGTTAAGCGCCAACGCCTGGTCAGAGAAGTTGATCGACAGCCCCAGCGACAGCTCGTCATTCAACTGATAACCCACCGCCGGCGAGAAGTAGGTCAGCCGCTGCATCACCACCTCCTTGCCTTGATAACGCCCCGGATCATCGTCATCACGGACGAAACCCAAGGCTTGCGGGGTGTAGACGTCGGTGGAAAACGTCAGCTTTGAGCCCGGTGGATTGATCGACAGGCCTGCCAGCGGGGCAAACAACACCGGCAGTTCAGTGGCGCCACCCAGGCCTGGAAAATATAACGCCGAGGTGGTGGTACGACTGGACGAGTTAGCCACCGGATCGTTGTCCGCACCCAGGAATTTGCTGCCGTAGTTGGCTGGGGCATTAAAATCCGCCCGAATATCCATCACCCCGGTGATGAACTTGAGCGTGGTCTGCCGGCCTTTGAGTTTGGTCAGCGCTGCCGGGTTGTAATGCACGGCATCGATACCGCTGTAATCGGCGGTAATGGCATTGCCCATCGCCATGGCTTTGGGGTTGCCGATGGTCAGGTTTTGCGCCAACTGGGCCTGCGCAGTGGCGCTCGCAAGCAAAGCCGCCCCCGCTATCGCGCGCTTGAGCGGCGAAATTCGCATCATCATGAGGTACTCGCTCGCAGGTTATTGGGCCTTGAGGCCCTTGATATCCAAGGGCATCGAGACCCCGAGGAGCACATCCGGCGAGTCTTCGGTCATGCCAAAACCGGCGTTGACGTTGACGATGTAATCCGGCGAAGTTCGCAAACCCAGCGAGAAATTCATGATGGCGCTGGTTTGCTCGGTGCCATCAACTTCTTCATCGGCAAAGGTGTACGTGGGCTTAAGGGTGTAGGCCATTTGATAGGAGGTCGACAGCGACACGTCATACGACAGTGCATAGGCAAAACCCATGCTGTAAGAGACGGTCGAACCGGGCTCGACTTTCTCCAGCAAGCGCCCGCCGCGGATCTGATTCACATCGTCCACTGGCAGGTTGTAGGTGTAACCGAGCGAACCGAACAGCACTACAGGGTCGATCACATAGGAGAGGTTCGCGCCGCCACCCAAACTGTAATAACCGCTACCCGTGGACAGCGCCGTATCGGGATTGATGTCGTACGGACTCTGCCCGGTCGGCAAGCCCAAGGTGGCATACAGGGTAGTGGCCGGACGGCCACGTACCGACGGCCAAGGCTGCCAACGCAAGCTGGTAGAAATATCGCCAAGGCTGTAAGTATCGATACTGCGCTCAGTGTCGTAGGCCGCCACAAAGGGCAGGCGAATACTGAAGGTCAGGTTGTCCCAGACACCGTAGTCAAAGGTAAAGGAGTTGGTAAAACTATGCTGCGCCTCACTTTGCGCCGCCACACTGACCACATTGTTGTTGGCGCGAAAGGTCTGAATTTGCGTGTCACGCGTTAACGAATAATCAAAGCCATAGGTCAGCGTGCGCTCACCTTTTTTCAGCAAGGTGTAGCTCTGTTCAGAGGCGGAAAAAACCTGCTCAAGCGCTTTGGCACTGTCGGCATCATCGTCTTTTTTGCTCAGTGCATCGCGTGCCTGGTCAACCGATGGCTCATCTGCCCACACCAGCCCAGCAGATAACAGCGCCAGCAGGCCAAGCCATGCTCCTCCCCAAACTTTCATGCCACATCCCCACTTATTTGTTTTTATAGTTTTTTATGCCGCACGTTACTTGCGTCGCAGGTAGCGAATATCGCCTTTTGAACCGAGTTCATCGACTTGATTGGAGGTGAGTTTGCCGATCTGCGGAAACTCGCGAAACGCCAGCAAACTGATTGTTTGATCATCGATGATGCGCAAATCATGGTCGCTCAACGCCAGGGCATTCTTGGGTTCCTGGCCATTGGGAAAGATCACAAAAACCACATTGCCGTCCCAGATCGCCTCGAATCTTGTGCGGGTAAAACTGATATTGCCCAGCGCCGGGTCGGCCACGAAGACGTGATCGTTATAGACGTCGCGCACCACCACGAAGTGCTTGAAGCCGGCGTACACAATAGGCACTAACGCCGGGTGCTCAAGCTCATCCAGGTCAGCCATGGTGGCTTTGAAACCACCACTTTTGTAGCCCAACTGCCCGACGTAACGCTTCATGTCGAGCAGTGAAAAACCCCGGCGGGCGGCAATCTTGTCGGCCTCACCAAACTGCAACATACCCTCCATCACCTGGCGCTCTTGCAAGTTGCGGCCGAGGTAGTAGTCAAGCAAGGTGGTCAACGCGCCCGAGCCACAGCTGTAGTCATACGCCTGGTGAATAACGTTGCGAAACTGCGAAACGCTTTTGGGCTCCAACACCACCGACTCGCGTAATGGACCGTTAGGCACCAATGACTGGGTGAGATTGACCGTCCCGGCGGCGGGGGTTTTGGTATCCACCGCTTCGGTAAAACCGAACAGCGCAATCAGGCTACCCAAAAGAATCTCAATCATTGATTCAACAGACTCCACACATACTCAAAAAAAAGCCTTACCGACCTAGGCCGATAAGGCTTTTGCAGACTCAACTAACCGCGTTGAATCAATGACCCCAAACTTTGATGGTGGTGCCGGCCATGTTGATATCGGAAACAGCCAGGGAACCGATGCTGGCTGCGCCAGTGGTAGAGCCGGCAGCATAAGTACCGCCAACATAGATACCGCCAACGGTAACTGTGCCGGTCATAGTTGGCATAGTGATAGCCAGTTGCTGAGTAGCGACGGAGGCGATTGTGGTGGTGATCACGTCAATCTTCAAAGGCGCGGCGTCAGAGATAGTGAAGCCAGTAAACCCAATGTTGGTCAGGTTCAGGCTGCCACCGCCTGTGTCGCCGTCGGTGTATTTAACGTTACCAACCGAACCACCGAAGTTACCGGAAATGCTGATGCCATCTTGGCCAGTCACCGAAGAAAGAGCCGAGTCATCCATCGAAGTCATGCTGGCTTGAGCCATGAACGGAGCGGCGAGTACGGCAGCAGCGAAAGCGATTTGTTTGAAGCTTTTCATTATTTTTCTCTCCAATGGTCACAGGTAGGTTGCCCCCAGGGGCACTGTCAGCAACTCCTTGCTGCAAACAGCTGGACCGCTTGCGCCAATCTCCCCGTGAGTCGTTACTTCCTAGTTACGACCCGCTTGGATGTATACAGCGCAAGCTTGTTGTCCTGGCCCCAAGTTACTGGCAGTGCTCCCGACTGCCAGCCCATCCAAGGGATGGAGCAAACCTTGCGGGCAAAATCCCGCGTGCTTCAAGCCTCATTAAGCAGGCCCATGCTTTTACCTTTGAGTACCGCCTGGGTGCGGCTGCGCACCCCCAGCTTGGCGAACAGGTTATGCAGGTGCCACTTGATAGTTGCCTCCGACAGATGCACGGCCTGGGCAATATCGCGGTTCGACAGACCGGCCGCCACGAAGCGTAAAATCTCTTGCTCTCGATGGCTAACATCATGATTTTCATCAAAATTATCTGGATTTACGGCCAGTCTGCGACACTGTTCACGCAAGGTTTCCGCCACGCCTAACCAGGCACCAGCCCGCTTGGCATCCTGTGCCGACCAGGCGTCCCAAAGCGGCAACAGCCACAAGGCATCGTCCTGAAATAGCCGCCGATAACCGCAGGCCCAAGCCTCTTCCAGAGTGGCTTGGAATAAGGCAAAGGCCTTTTCGCCGTTACCTTTGCGCCAATACGCTACCGAGAGTAACAACGACACACGCAGCCGCCGGTCACGTTGATGCTCATCAAGCGGCTTGGCCAAGCAGGCCTCAAGAACCGCTTGAGCTTTGTCGGCGCGCCGCTCGCTCAAGGCCAGCCGTGCTTGCGTCAAGGCCAAGGCAATCTGCGCATCCGGGTGGCGCCCGACGGGCAAAACCTCCAGATGGCGCTGCAGCTGCAAGCAAATGCGCTCGGCCTCATTGGGGCGACGCAACCAGAGTAAAAATTGCACTTTGCAACTCATGGCGAAGGCAAACACCCGCTCATAGCCCGGACGCTGCAAACCAGCCAGCCATTCGTCGAGCTGGACCAAGGCTTGCTGCGCTTCACCGGCATAAAACTGCGCCTTGACCATCACCAACTGCCCCCGACTGATTAACTCAATCGGGGTGGCGACATCGCGCCAGGTGGTAGCCAGCGGCAGTTCAGCCAAAATCGCCGCGTGCCGGTCTTGCTCATAAAGAATATCGGCATAAGCCAACACCAAAGGCCCACCGACCCGGCTACGCCGGCCGAATACCCGCTCAACCCGGCCACGTGCGGCCTCTGCCTGAGCACGGCCACGCTCAAGATCGCCACGCTCTTTGCAAATCAACACTTCCAGCAAGCTGATCATGACTTGCAGGTATTCGCTGTCCGACTGGAGCAAGTTTTCCCGCGCGTTGCTGATCGACTTTTGCGCC
>JAIERD010000589.1 GCA_019747155.1 Pseudomonadaceae bacterium | reverse complement strand
AGGAGCGGCCTTGGCCGCGAGACGGTCTGAACAGCGGCGTAAGACCGAAGCCTTGCACTGACCTTGAAATTTTTCGCGGCCAAGGCCGCTCCTACAAAAGCGCGCAACGCTTCGAGCTTTAAAGCACCACGGTCCGATTGGCGTTGAGGAACACCCGCCGTTCGAGGTGGTAACCGATGGCTTTGGCCAGGGTCAGGCACTCGATGTCGCGGCCCTTGGCGATCAGGTCTTCGGGATAGTCGGTGTGGTCCACGGTCTCCACCGCCTGGGCGATGATCGGCCCCTCGTCCAGATCGTTATTGATGTAGTGGGCAGTGGCGCCGACCAGCTTGACGCCCTTCTGATAGGCCTGGTGATAGGGTTTGGCGCCCTTGAAGCCAGGCAGCAGCGAGTGGTGAATATTGATCGCCCGGCCGTCCAGCTTGCGGCACAGCTCCGGCGACAGCACTTGCATATAGCGGGCAAGAATCACCAGCTCGGCGCCGCTGTCTTCGATCACCTGCAGCACCTTGCGCTCCTGCCCGGCCTTGTCATTCGGGTCGAGGGCTAAGTGGTGATAAGGAATGTCGTGCCAGCGCGCCAGCGGTTCCAGGTCCGGGTGATTGGACACCACCGCCACCACGTCCATCGGCAACTGGCCGATGCGCTGGCGATAGAGCAGGTCGTTCAGACAGTGGTCGGCCTTGGAGACCATGATCACCACCTTGCTGCGGTAGTTCGGCGGAGTCAGCTCAAACTCCATGCTAAAACCCGCAACCCGCTCGGCCAAACCGTCACGAAATGATTGCTCAGTGAACGCCTCCGGCTGGCGGAACTCGACGCGAATAAAGAAGCGGCCCGACAGCCGATCATCAAAGGAATGGTGCTCGGTGACGTAGCAACCCTGCTCGAACAGGTAACGGGTGACCGCATCCACAGTGCCGAGCACGCTTGGGCACGCGGCGGTGAGAATCCAGGTATCGGGGGTACGGCTCATCGCGTTGACTCCTGAAGTGGTCCCCGCGCAGGCTTGGCCAAACGCAGAAAACCGAATCTATGCACAACCCTGTAGGAGCGGATTTATCCGCGATGCGATCTAAGAAGCAGCGCAAGACTCAAGGATTAATATCGCTCTCGAGACCCATCGCGGATAAATCCGCTCCTACAAAAGCAACCAAGCTCAACACCGCAAAAAAACCTAAAACTCGAAACCGCATACAAACCTGTAGGAGCGGCTTTAGCCGCGATGCGATTGAAGAAGCAGCGCAAGGCTCAAGCTTTGATCTCGCCCTCAAGACTATTCGCGGATAAATCCGCTCCTACACCAGCATCGCCATCCGGCCGCCGTTACGCCTCGACCGCCAGCCCGTACTCGCGGCTGGCGTCCTGCAGCCACAGCCAGAAGTAGTCGGAAAAACTGCGGCGCACCAACAGCTCCCAGGTGTCTTCGCCGGTATGCCGGATCACCAGTTGCGACTTGGCGAACACCGTGCCGACCGCCTTGCCGACCGGGAAGTTATTCGGGTGCACGTCGTAGCTGGTGGACTTCATCAGCAGCTCGCGGACCTTGGCCCCGCTCAACTCGAGAATGGTCTGCCCGCCGCTGACGTTGACCACCTGGATATGCAGACCTTCAAGCGCCTCGCGCAGGCGTTGCTCGGCGGCAAACTCTTCACCACTCGGCACTATCAGCAGCCACTCATCCGGGCCCAGCCATTGCAGCGAGCTGTCGCCCTGGCTGACCAGTTGCAGCGCGCTAGGCAGTGGCATCCCGGTGGCTTTTTCGACACCGGCGGCAAAGGCTGCATCATGCCCATCGCCGCGCAGGGTTAGATGGCCGAGCAGTTTCTTCTCGCGCAAGCGGATGCCGGCGCCCTTCTTGCCTTTGCCAGCCAGTTCATCGAGGCCGGCGTGGTGCAGCGGTGACTCGGCGGGGGCGGTGGTGGGACGTTGTAGGTACTGATTGATCGCGGTCATGTTCTTAACCTGTCGATGTTGCCTGGTTGATCTGTAGGAGCCAGCTTGCTGACGATCCGCGGTTAGGCGAATAAATCGCCAGCAAGCTGGCTCCTACAACTGCGCACTGAGCCTTCAAATATTCTGCTGCTCGCCTTTGGGGTCGAAGAACACCGAGGAGACGATTTCCGCCTCCATCATCCGACCGTCTACCAGCGGCGCGAACACCTTCTCGCCGATGCGCTTGAGGCCGCCTTTGACCAGTGCCAAGGCGAAGCTGTAGCCGAGGCTGGCGCTGTAGTAGCTGGAGGTGACGTGACCGACCATGGCCATGGGAATCTGCTGCTTGGAGTCGAACACCAGTTGCGCGCCTTCCGGCAGCACGAACTTAGGGTCGACCGGTTTCAGCCCGACCAACTGTTTGCGCTGGTCGCGCACGCAGTCTTCCCGGTTCATGCCGCGCCAGCCGATCCAGGAGAACGGCTTGGTGCGACCGACACACCACCCCATGTTCAGGTCGTCCGGGGTCATCGAGCCGTCGGTGTCTTGGCCGACGATAATGAAGCCCTTCTCGGCCCGCAGTACGTGCATGGTTTCCGTGCCGTAGGGGGTCAGGTTGAACTGTTTGCCGGCCTCGACGATCTGCTCCAGCACGCCCATGGCGTAGTCGGCCTGCACGTTGACCTCGTAGCTCAGCTCGCCGGTGAAGGAGATGCGGAACACCCGCGCCGGCACACCGCCGACCAGGCCTTCCTTCCAGGTCATAAACGGGAAGCCTTCCTTGTCCAGATCGATATCCGTCACCTGCGCCAGCAGCTTGCGGCTATTGGGGCCGGACAGGGTCATGGTCGCCCAGTGGTCGGTGACCGAGGTGAAGTACACCTTCAGCTCTGGCCATTCGGTCTGGTGATAAATCTCCAGCCACTGCATGACCCGCGCCGCGCCACCCGTGGTGGTGGTCATCAGGAAGTGGTTATCGGCCAAGCATGCCGTCACGCCGTCATCGAAGACCATGCCGTCTTCTTTGCACATCAAGCCGTAGCGAGCCTTGCCAACGTCCAGCTTGGTCCAAGCGTTGGTGTAGATGCGGTTGAGAAACTCACGGGCATCCGGGCCTTGTATGTCGATTTTACCCAGGGTCGAGGCATCCAGAATGCCGACGCTGTCGCGCACCGCCTGACACTCGCGGCCGACGGCGGCATGCAGGTCTTCACCGGCTTTGGGGAAGTACCACGGGCGCTTCCACTGACCAACGTCCTCGAACTCGGCACCGTTTTTCAGGTGCCAGGCATGCAGCGCGGTGTAACGCACCGGTTCAAACAGCGCGCCACAGTTGCGCCCGCCAACCGCGCCGAAGGTCACCGGCGTGTAGTTGGGGCGGAACATGGTGGTGCCCATCTCGGCGATGCTGATGCCCAGCGAACGGGCGGCAATCGCCAGGCCGTTGATATTGCCGAGCTTGCCTTGATCGGTGCCAAAACCCAGGGCGGTGTAGCGCTTAACGTGCTCGACCGACTCGAAACCCTCGCGGGTGGCCAGCTCGATGCCGGCGGCGGTGACGTCGTTTTGCAGGTCGACAAACTGCTTGGGCGCACGCGCCGTCGGCTTGTCGTGAGGCACCTGAAACAGCGCCAGACTGGCTTCTTGGACCAACACCTCGGTCTGTGGCAGTGGCAATATCGGGGCGCTGAAGCCAGCCTCGGCGGCGGCCTTGATGCCGGCAGCCAAGCCATCGGCCAATACCGCATCGAGGGCCAGCACGCCGTTCATGGCGCCGGTGCAGACCCGCTGCTGGAAACCTTCACCCGGCACGAAACCAAGCATATCGGCGTTCCAGGTCGGCTTGCCGCCCAGGTGCGAGGCCAGGTGCACCACTGGGCTGTAGCCGCCGGAAGTGGCCACCAGATCGCACTCCAGCCATTCGCCGGGGCTGGTGACTTTATGCGCCAGCGGATCGATGGCCGCCACCCGCGCCGCGCTAACGCGCTTGCTGCCACGGGTTTCAATTACTGCGCTGGAGGTCAAAATGCGGATGCCTTTGGCGCGGGCCAACTCGACCCAGGTGCCGCGTGGATTGCTCCGCGCATCGGCGATGGCCACTACCTGCAGGCCGGCTTCGAGCCAATCCAACGCGACCCGATAGGCGTAATCGTTGGTGGTCGACAGCACCAGCTGCTTGCCCGGCGCCACGCCATAACGGCGCACATAGGTCGACACCGCGCCGGCGAGCATATTGCCCGGCGCATCGTTGTTGCCGTACACCAGCGGCCGCTCATGGGCGCCGGCGGCCAACACCACATACTTGGCGCGCACCCGGTGCATGCGCTGACGCACTTCACCGAGATGGCGCTGCGGGGCGAGTTCGGCCAGGTGATCGGTGCGCCGTTCGTGAATGGTCAGGAAATTATGGTCGTGGTAACCGTTCACCGTGGCGCGGGGCAACAGGGTGACGTTGGCCATGGCGGCGAGTTCAGCGACGACTTTCTCGACCCATACAGAAGCCGGTTTGCCATCCAGGGTTTCGCGGCTGTCGAGCAGGCTACCGCCAAACTCTTCCTGCTCATCGGCCAAAATCACCCGGGCGCCGCTGTGGGCGGCGGCTAAGGCTGCGATCAAACCGGCCGCGCCGCCGCCCACTACCAGCACATCGCAGTGCTGGTTGAGGTAGTCGTAGCTGTCCGGGTCGAGCTCTTTCGGCGCACGGCCGAGACCTGCGGCCTTGCGGATGTATTTCTCGTAGGTCATCCACATCGACTGCGGGTACATAAAGGTCTTGTAGTAGAAACCCGGCGCCATCATCTGGCCGCCGACCTTGCCGAGAATGCCCATCAGGTCGTTATTGACGCTCGGCCAGCCGTTCACGCTGGTGGCCACTAACCCTGAGTACAGCGCCTGTTGGGTGGCGCGCACGTTGGGGATCTGCGCGGCTTCAGTGGAGCCGATCTGCAACACCGCGTTCGGCTCTTCGCTGCCGGCCGCGACTATGCCGCGCGGCCGTGAGTACTTGAAGCTGCGGCCGATAATGTCCACGCCATTGGCCAGCAAGGCCGCCGCCAGCGAGTCGCCAGCAAAGCCCTGATACTGCTCGCCGTTGAAGGTAAAACTCAGTGGCTTGTTACGGTTGATCCGCCCACCGCTGGACAGACGATTGATCTGGCTCATGCCTTATCTCCAACAACGGAACTGCTACTGGCAGCCTGCTTGGCGGCGGCGGTGACGCTGGGCCGATCGCCGATCTTGTAGGTCTCATGAATCTGGTAACTGACCGTGTGGCGAGTGGCATTGAAGTACTGGCGGCAACCGGCGGCGTGAATCCACAGTTCGTGGTGCAGGCCACGCGGATTGTCGCGAAAAAACAGGTAGTCGCCCCACTCTTGATCAGTGCAGGCATTCGGGTCCAGCGGGCGCGGGATATGCGCCTGGCCGGCGGCGTGAAATTCCTCTTCGCTGCGCGACTCGCCACAATGGGGACAGAAGATATTGAGCATGCTGAATTTTCCTTCTGTTAGTGGGCGACGCCGGCGGCGCCGTGCTCGTCGATCAAGGCACCGCTGTAGAAACGGTCCATGGAGAATGGCTTGGCCAGGGCGTGCATCTCGCCGCTGGCGAGGCTGGCGGCAAACACATGCCCCGAACCCGGAGTGGCCTTGAAGCCACCGGTGCCCCAACCGCAGTTGAAGAACAGGTTCGGCACCGGGGTTTTGCTGATGATCGGGCAGGCATCCGGCGAGGTGTCGACAATGCCGCCCCACTGGCGGTTCATCCGCACCCGCGACAGCACCGGGAACAACTCAACGATGGCTTGCAGGGTGTGTTCGATAGTTGGGTAAGAACCGCGCTGGCCGTAGCCGTTGTAGCCGTCGATACCGGCACCAATAACCAGGTCGCCTTTGTCCGACTGGCTGATATAACCGTGCACCGCGTTGGACATGATCACGCTGTCGATGATCGGCTTGATCGGCTCGGAGACCAGCGCTTGCAGCGGATGGGACTCCAGCGGCAGACGGAAACCGGCGAGCATCGCCATGTGCCCGGAGTTACCGGCGGTGACCACGCCAACGCGCTTGCCACCGATAAAGCCGCGATTGGTTTCGACGCCGATCACCACGCCGTTTTCTTTACGGAAACCTGTCACTTCGGTCTGCTGAATCAGGTCGACGCCCAGGGCATCGGCGGCGCGGGCATAACCCCAGGCGACCGCATCGTGGCGGGCCACCCCACCACGCCGTTGCAAAGACGCACCCATCACCGGGTAACGGGTGTTCTTCGAGCAATCCATATACGGGATCATCGACTCGACTTCTTTGGCATTCAGCACTTCGCCGTCGATGCCGTTCAGGCGGTTGGCGCTGACCCGCCGCTCGATGTCGCGCATGTCCTGCAGCGAGTGGCCGAGGTTGAACACCCCACGCGGCGAGTACATGACGTTGTAGTTGATGTCTTGCGACAGCCCTTCCCAGAGCTTCATCGCGTGCTCGTAGATCTGCGCCGACTCATCCCACAGGTAGTTGGAGCGGACGATGGTGGTGTTGCGCGCGGTATTACCGCCGCCCAGCCAGCCCTTCTCGACCACCGCCACATTGGTGATGCCGTGCACCTTGGCCAGATAATAAGCGGTGGCCAGCCCATGCCCGCCACCGCCGACAATCACCACGTCATACACCGGCTTGGGTGTGGGGTTACGCCACATGCGCTGCCAGTTTTCGTTGTGGCTAAGCGCGTGTTTGAACAGGCCGAAGCCGGAGTAATGTTGCATGTCGATGCTCCTGAAATCTTACTACTGCTTGGCTCGCCGGCCGACATGGACTCTGTAGGAGCCAGCTTGCTGGCGATCCGGGCGGTCGCGTTCACCGCTGATCGCCAGCAAGCTGGCTCCTACAATCGCGCTGCGAAACTCAGCGGTAAACCGGGAAATCCGCGCACAGAGCCGCCGCTTGGCGAGCCACTATGGCCTCGACATCGGCATCGCCGAGGTGGTCGAGGATGTCGCAGATCCAGCCGGCCAACTCGCTGCTCTGCGCCACTTTAAAGCCACGCGTGGTGATGGCCGGGGTGCCGATGCGCAGGCCGGAGGTCACGAACGGCGACTGCGGGTCATTGGGTACGGCGTTCTTGTTCACCGTGATACCGGCGCGGCCCAGCGCGGCGTCGGCGTCTTTGCCGGTCAGGCCCTGGCGGATCAGGCTGACCAGAAACAGGTGGTTGTCGGTGCCGCCGGAGACCACGTCATAGCCACGCTCGATAAACACCTTGGCCATGGCCTGGGCGTTGTCGATCACCTGCTGCTGATAGAGCTTGAAGGCCGGTTCCAGAGCTTCCTTGAAGCACACCGCCTTGGCGGCGATCACGTGCATCAGCGGGCCGCCCTGACCGCCTGGGAACACCGCCGATTGCAGCTTCTTCTCCAAGTCTGGGTTGGCCTTGGCCAGAATCAAACCACCACGCGGACCGCGCAGGGTCTTGTGGGTGGTGGTGGTGACTACGTCGGCATAGGGCAGCGGATTGGGATACAAGCCTGCCGCGACCAGGCCGGCGACGTGGGCCATGTCGACAAACAGATAGGCACCAACCTTGTCGGCAATGGCGCGAAAACGTGGGAAATCCAGGGTTTTCGAATAGGCCGAGAAGCCGGCGATGATCATCTTTGGCTGGCATTCGACCGCTAGGCGCTCGACCTCGTCGTAGTCGATCAAGCCGGTTTTGCTGTCGATGCCGTACTGCACGGCGTTGTACAACTTGCCGGAAAAACTCACCTTGGCGCCGTGGGTCAAATGGCCGCCGTGGGCCAGGCTCATGCCCAGCACCGTGTCGCCGGCTTGCAACAACGCCAGATAGACCGCCGCGTTGGCTTGGCTGCCTGAGTGCGGCTGGACGTTGGCGTAATCGGCGCCGAACAGTTGCTTGGCACGGTCGATGGCCAGCTGCTCGACCACATCGACATGCTCGCAACCGCCGTAGTAACGTTTGCCCGGATACCCTTCGGCGTACTTGTTGGTCAGGCCGCTGCCCTGGGCCTGCATCACCCGCTTGCTGCAATAGTTCTCCGAGGCGATCAGCTCGATATGGTGCTCTTGCCGGGCTTCCTCGGCATTCATCGCCGCCAGTAACGCGTCGTCGTAACCCTGGATTTGGTCTTGCTTGCTGAACATCGCGAATCTCCCAGCGGCGCCGTGGCGCCAAGCGTGTAGGTCAGGGGCTTGCCCTTTGAAACGATGGTAAGACCGGCGCCGCGGGATCAGATGCCTATGCGCGCCACGGGGCAGTGCGTTTGCGACATGGGCCGGGCGCGAACAGATAATCCCCCGCTAACGCGCACGCTTTACCCCCAAACCCCGTGGATGCTTCTGTGGATAAGCTGTACAGCATCGGCCACAGCCCAGCAGCCCCGGCGCTTGCCGGGCGTCGATCAGTTTTCGAGCAATTTCAATAAGATAGCCAAACAGTTAGACACAGAAGCTGTGCAGCGAGCTGTGGATAAGCTGTGCGGCCCAGGCCACAGCCCAGCGCCTGCGGGGCCGTCAGCCGCTTGAGTGTTTTTCGTACAGCTCAGCGCGCAGCGCGACCATCCTGTCGTAGAGTAGGTGTCCGCGCCTGGCCCAGAGTGTGTAAAAACATCTCGGAGAATTATTAGATGGCAGGACGAGCCTTGAATGCGCCAAAGAGCAGGTC
>JAIERD010000027.1 GCA_019747155.1 Pseudomonadaceae bacterium | reverse complement strand
GGCTTGTAATGCCGCGCAACTAATGGCGCGTAAACTGCATCGCCGAGTGACTATTGAACGGTCCGTCGATTTTCTGTCGCGGCGTCTGGAGAAATTCTCATGCGTGGTTTGATTGTCATGCGTAGTTTGATCGTCTCGCTGTTGTTGCTGAGCCTCAGCGCCTGCATGAGTGTCAGCGATATGGCCGACGGCGTCGGCGCTCAGCTCAGCGATGCCGGTGTGCTCGACCACAGCCGCACCTATCGGCTGAATTCTCGGCATCTGCAGCCCGATTCTTTCATCTATATCGCTCAAGGGCCTTTCGTGCCGCCAGGCAGCGCGTATCCGCGACCCAATGTGGTGGCGGAAGAAGCCTTTGCCGGGTTTATTCAGTACTTCCCCCTGGTGCAGCGCGCGCCGCAGCCGCTCGGGCTGGATGCGGCCATGGGTCAGGCGCGCACCGCGGCGGCCAATTACCTGTTGTATGCGCGCTTTGCCGCCGCCGATGATCGGATCGGCACTACGGACGAGTGGCAAGATCAGGAGGCACTCGATCGTCTCGGTGTCGACCATGGTGTGGTGCAGTTGATGTTGATCGAGACCAGTACCCGCTATCTGGTCGACTCGGTACAAATCCGTAGCCGTGGTGGCTTGTTTAACTTCTACGATGCCAAGCCGCAAGATTTGCTGGCCGCGCCGCTGCGCGATTACGCCCGCAGCTTGCTGGGTGTCAGCGAGCAGGGGGCGACCCATGACTGAGTCAAAAACCGCCGACTTACTGGCGCAGATCCCCATGCTGGGCAAAAAAGGTTTTCCGCCTGTGCATCTGTGGAATCCGCCGTGCTGCGGCGCTATTGATATGCGCATCGCCCGTGATGGCAGTTGGTTTTACTTGGGCACGCCGATTGGCCGCAAGCCGATGGTTAAGCTGTTCTCCAGCATCATCCGCCGCGACGGCGATGAGTACTTTCTGGTGACGCCGGTCGAGAAAGTCGGCATTCAGGTGGATGACGCGCCTTTTGTGGTGGTCAGCCTGCAGGTCGAGGGCGAAGGTAGCGCGCAGGTACTGCGCTTTACCAGCAATGTTGAGGATGAAGTCGAGGCCGGCACCGGACATCCGCTGCGCTTCGCAATCGATCCGCTGACCCAGGAGCCGTCGCCCTATGTGCTGATGCGCAGCAATCTGGAGGCGCTGATCTTGCGAAGTGTGTTTTATCAGCTGGTCGAGTTGGCGCAGCCCCAGGAGATTGATGGGCGAGTCTGGCTGGGCGTCTGGAGTAGCGGGGTGTTTTTCCCGATTGGGCCACAAGACGAATAAATCACAGGCAACAAAAAAGGGCTCCGAGGAGCCCTTTTTTATGTGCCGCTGGCCGCTTACATGTTCGGGTAGTTTGGGCCGCCGGCACCTTCTGGGGTTACCCAGTTGATGTTCTGCGACGGGTCTTTGATGTCGCAGGTTTTGCAGTGCACGCAGTTCTGCGCGTTGATCTGGAACCGTTTCTCGCCGTCTTCCTTAACCACGATTTCATATACGCCAGCCGGGCAGTAACGCTGAGCCGGTTCGTCGTAGAGCGGCAGGTTACGGCCGAGCGGGATGCTCGCGTCGGTGAGTTTCAGGTGGCAGGGCTGCTCTTCTTCATGGTTAGTGTTGGAGAGGAACACCGAGCTCAGTTTGTCGAAGCTCAGTTTGCCATCCGGTTTTGGATAGTCGATCTTCGCCGAGTCCGCCGCCAGCTTCATGCAGGCATAGTCCGGCTTGGTGTCGTGCAGGGTGAACGGCAGTTTGCCGCCGAAGATATTCTGGTCGACGTAGTTGAATGCAGCGCCGGCCAATACACCGAACTTGTGCATGGCCGGGCCGAAGTTACGGCTGCGGAACAACTCATCATGCAGCCAGCTGGCCTTGAATGCGTCGACGTAAGCGGTCAGTTGGTCGCCGCCTTCGCTGCCGGCAAACAACGCGTCCGCCACCGCTTCTGCGGCCAACATGCCGGATTTCATGGCGGTGTGGCTGCCCTTGATCTTGGCGAAGTTGAGGGTGCCCAGGTCGCAGCCGATCAGTGCGCCACCGGCAAACACCATCTTCGGCAACGAGTTCAGGCCGCCTTTGGCGATGGCGCGGGCGCCGTAGCTGACGCGCTTGCCGCCTTCCAGGTATTGCTTGATCACTGGGTGGTGTTTGTAACGCTGGAACTCATCAAAAGGCGAGAGGTTGGCGTTGCTGTACGACAGGTCAACGATCAGACCAACCACCACCTGGTTGTTTTCCAGGTGATAAAGGAAGGAGCCACCGGTGTTCTGGTTGCCGACTACATCCAATGGCCAGCCGGCTGTGTGTACCACCAAACCTTGTTCGTGCTTGGCTGGGTCGATGTCCCATATTTCCTTGATGCCGATGCCGTAGTGCTGAGCGTCGGCGTCGGAATCCAGGTTGAATTTGTTGATCAGTTGCTTGCCGAGGTGACCACGGCAGCCTTCGGCGAACAGCGTGTACTTGCCACGCAGTTCCATGCCGGGGGTGTACAGGCCGTCTTTCGGGTGACCTTCACGGTCAACACCCAGGTCGCCGGTGAGAATGCCGCGCACTACGCCGTTTTCGTCGATCAGGGCTTCTTGGGCGGCGAAACCTGGGTAGATTTCCACCCCGAGGTTTTCCGCTTGCTGGGCCAACCAACGGCACAGGTTGCCCAGGGAGATGATGAAGTTGCCTTCGTTGTGCATGGTCTTAGGCACAAACAGGCCAGGCACCTTGATCGCGGCGGTGGCATCTTTAAGCATATAGATGTCATCGCGTTTCACTGGCGTGTTCAGCGGGGCGCCGAGTTCTTTCCAGTCCGGGAACAGCTCATTCAGAGCGCGTGGTTCGAAGACTGCGCCGGAGAGAATGTGCGCGCCGACTTCGGAGCCTTTCTCAACCACGCAGACGCTGATTTCTTTACCAGCCTCAGCGGCCTTCTGTTTCAGTCGGCAGGCAGCGGACAAACCAGCTGGGCCGGCGCCGACGATGACGACGTCGAATTCCATAAATTCGCGTTCCACAGACTTTCTCCTACTCAGGGCTCTTCGGTATTTTAGTTATGCTGTGAGGCTAGGGGCTTTTCACAGTTAAAGCTAAGGCATTATATCCAGACCCTGCGATGGGTCCAATACAAACGTTTGTTTGAATTCTCTCCGAGCCTTGCGCCGCCTTGCTTGGCTGCTGATTAACGGGCATCCCTGCGTATTGACCGAGGAGGGTGATGCAGTCAAAATGCGGACGGTTTCACGCCCGCAGATTGGGCACTTATGTCGGTTGCGACCGACCCTGCAGAGCTAGCCAGGTTCTACCTAGGCGACATTCTAATTCACCGGGAGTAACGAGTAAGCCATGAAGGTTCTTGTAGCTGTCAAACGAGTGGTCGACTACAACGTCAAAATCCGTGTCAAAGCGGACAACTCTGGCGTTGATCTTGCGAACGTTAAGATGTCGATGAACCCCTTCTGCGAAATCGCTGTAGAAGAAGCAGTCCGTCTAAAAGAAAAAGGCGTTGCTAGCGAAATCGTAGTTGTTTCTATTGGCCCAACTACTGCTCAAGAGCAGTTGCGCACAGCCTTGGCGCTGGGTGCTGATCGCGCCATTTTGGTTGACTGCGCCGACGAGCTGAACTCTTTGGCCGTGGCCAAACTGCTTAAAGCAGTGGTCGACAAAGAGCAGCCACAGTTGGTGATCCTGGGCAAACAGTCCATCGACAGCGACAACAACCAGACTGGCCAAATGCTTGCTGCTCTGAGCGGTTTCGCCCAAGGCACTTTCGCCTCCAAGGTTGAAGTGGCTGGCGACAAAGTTAACGTGACCCGTGAAGTTGACGGCGGTCTGC
Organism: Pseudomonadaceae bacterium; assembly: GCA_019747155.1. GTDB lineage: Bacteria > Pseudomonadota > Gammaproteobacteria > Pseudomonadales > Pseudomonadaceae > Aquipseudomonas. Next base: position 4,695 of record JAIERD010000027.1, on the reverse strand, counting down.
AGACCGTTGCCCTGAGCTTGCCGGCCATCGTGACTACCGACCTGCGCCTGAACGAGCCGCGTTACGCATCGCTGCCAAACATCATGAAGGCCAAGAAGAAGCCGCTGGAAGTGATCACCCCGGACGCCCTGGGTGTATCGACTGCTTCCACCGTCAAGACTCTGAAAGTTGAAGCGCCGGCTACCCGCAGCGCTGGCGTCATGGTTAAGTCCGTGGCTGAACTGGTTGAGAAACTGAAGAACGAGGCGAAGGTAATCTAAATGACTATCTTGGTTATTGCTGAACACTCAAACACTGCTATTGCTGGCGCCACGTTGAACACTGTTGCCGCGGCGCAAGCCATCGGTGGCGATATTCACGTACTGGTTGCCGGTAGCGCTTGCGGTGCTGCCGCTGAAGCTGCCGCCAAAATTGCTGGCGTGGCTAAAGTGCTGGTTGCTGACAATGCGGCTTACGCCCATCAGCTGCCGGAAAACGTTGCTCCGCTGGTTGCTGAAATGGGTAAGGGCTACAGCCACATCCTGGCTTGCGCGACTGCCAACGGCAAAAACATCCTGCCGCGGGTTGCCGCTCAGTTGGATGTAGATCAGATCTCGGAAATCATTGCCGTGGTCAGCGCTGATACCTTCATGCGTCCTATCTATGCCGGTAACGCCATTGCTACCGTGCAGTCGACTGCGTCGGTAAAAGTGATCACCGTACGTTCCACCGGTTTCGATCCAGTGGCCGCCGAAGGCGGTTCTGCTGCTGTTGAGGCTGTTAGTGGTTCGGCCGATGCCGGCAAGTCGGCATTCGTGGCTGAAGAGCTGGCCAAGTCTGATCGTCCTGAGCTGACCGCCGCCAAAATCGTCATTTCTGGCGGTCGTGGCATGCAGAATGGCGACAACTTCCAGCTGCTTTACAAGGTGGCTGACAAGTTGGGTGCAGCCGTGGGTGCTTCGCGCGCCGCAGTTGACGCAGGCTTCGTACCGAACGATATGCAGGTTGGTCAAACCGGCAAAATCGTTGCACCACAGTTGTATATCGCCGTTGGTATTTCCGGCGCGATCCAGCACTTGGCCGGTATGAAAGACTCCAAAGTGATTGTTGCAATCAACAAGGACGCTGACGCGCCGATCTTCCAAGTGGCCGATTATGGCCTGGTGGCAGACCTGTTCGAAGCGGTACCTGAGTTGGAGAAACTGGTTTAAGCCAGTTTCGTCGACGCATAAAAAACCCGCTCATTGAGCGGGTTTTTTTATCGGTAAAAATCAGCTCTTGGCGCTGTCGAGAAAGGCTTGGTAATGCGCGGCGGTTTCTTCCGGGCGTTCGATCATTGGCACGTGGCCGCAGTCTTTCATGATCACCACAGTCGGTTGCTTGAGCAGCGGTTTCATTACCTCGATGCTCGACACATCTAGGGCACGATCCTGGTCACCCCAGAGCAGCAGGGTCGGCGCCTGGATCTTGGCCAGCTCCGGCTCCAGCGGAATATAGCGTTCGCGCAGTTGGCCGAAGATTTTCTGGTTCAACTCATGGTTGGCCATCGAGCGCAGGGCAAAGTGCTGCTTCAAGGATTCCGGCAGGCTGGGTTGCTCGACAAACAGAAAGCTCATCATTCGCTCGAAATCTTCCGGTTGGCTGACCAGCAGCGGATTGGGCTCGCCCCGCTCGAGACGCTGGAACAGCTCGCTTTTTTGCGGCGCCGTGATGCCGGCGTTGTCCAGCAGCGCCACGCTCAGCACTTGCTCCGGGTGGCGGGCGGCATACAGGGCGGCGATATGGCCGCCCATGGAGTTACCAATCAGGTGCAGTTTATGGATGCCCAGTTGTTTGGCAAACGCGGCCAGTCGCTCGGTCTGGGTGCCAACGTCGTAGCTGGCGTCCGGCTTGCTGCTCTCGCCAAAGCCCGGCAAGTCCAGGGCAATCACGTGGTAACGGGCGGTTAGTGGCCGGGAGAAACGCAGCCAGTTGTCTTTGTCGGCGCCAAAACCATGAATCATCAGGATGGTTTCAGCGTCTTTTGGCCCGCCCTCGTAGTAGTGAATATTGAAGTCGCCGACTTGCACTTGCTGGTGCGTCAGCCCGGCCAGTTGCCGTTCGGTAAATTGTGCGGTGGCCAGTAAGGCGCTGGGCGACAGGTAGAGTGTCGAGGCTCCAGCGGCCAGAATCAGGGTGAGTGCGAGCAGCAGTTTTCTCATGGCGCAGCCTTCTGGTGATTGGTTATTGATAAGCCGATTAAGCTAGCATGAAGCCCCGCTCAAAGGCTCGGGCGCGCTGTGCGCCTAGCCAAAGGTTCAGTCGAGAGTGTTTATGCGTGTTGCTTGTTACCTGGCGGCTTGGCTGCTAAGCCTGGCCTGTTGGCCGCTCGCCGTTTTGGCGGCGGCGCCCTGCGAGCGTCTGGTGGCGACTGGTGATGTGCAGTCACCGCCCTACTTGTGGCAGAACCCCGCGCATCCTGGGCAATTGCTCGGCGCCAATGCTGACTTAGTGCAGTATCTCAGTCGCGAATTGGGCGTGCAGATCAAGCTGCTCAATAGCGGTACTTGGGCCGCTGCTCAGCAAGAGGTGCGCAGCGGTCGCAGCGATCTGCTGCTCGGGGCGTTTTTGAGTTTGCCCGAGCCGCAGCAATACGATTTTATTCTGCCGCCCGCGTGGCCGGGCGACCCGGTTTCGGCTGACGCTGATCCGCTGGCCAACCTGGTACCCGGAACGCAGTCGGACAGCACCCCGGCCATGCTCGAAAACCCGGCGCGATACCTAGCGCTGGGGCGTGACTCGGCGTGCAATACACCGTTGTTACGCGGACAGTTGGCAAAAAAAATGGCAGAATTGCGCGCCTCTGGCCTGCTCGAAACGCTGCTAAAGAGCAATTTGGCCCGTTGGCAAGCTCAGCAACTGCCAGTGCTGCTGGCGCCGGACACCCCCACTCAGTAGGAAGGCTTGTGTGAATAATCGTGTTTTTTGCATATTTGCAGCACTGCTGGTGCTGGCCGGTTGCGCCAGCGATCCGGCGCCGACTGAACAGCTGCGCCTAACCGAACAAGCCCTGCTGCAGGCCCGTGCCGTCGGCGCCACCGAACAGCTGGCAGATATGCAACTGGCCGAGCAAAAGTTTGCCCTGGCGCAGAAGAACATGCCCGAAGAGGATTACAAGCGTGCCCGACTGTTGGCCGAACAGGCCGAACTGGACGCTCGCCTGGCTGAGGCGCAAGTGCTGACGGGTAAGAGTCAGGAGCAACTGACGGCCCTGAATGCGCGCATCACGCGGCTGCGCAAGCAATTGGGAGATCTGCAATGAAGCGCCTTAACTATCGCGCCCCGGCGCTGCTATTGGCCGCGGCATTGCTGACGGGCTGTGCCGGCTCCGAGCATAGCCAGCAAGAGCTAGACGCCGCCCGCGTGAGTTTTCAAAAGGTTAAACATGATCCGCAAGTACTGCGCAGCGCGCCGCTGGATGTGGTGCGGGCCGGTGAGTCCTTGACCCGCGCCGAGGGATTTTCTGGCTATTGGGGCAGCAGCGCCGATGTGAGCCACTATGCCTACCTGAGCCTGCGCTTCAGTCAGATTGCCAGCGAGCACAGCCTGTTGATTGTCAATCAAGAGCGCCTGGCGGCGCTTGAGCAAGAGCGTCAGCGCCTGCAACAAGCGCTGCGCGACGCCAAGTTGCTCAGCGTCCAGCAGCAAGGTCAGGCGCAGGATGAACAAATGGTCAGCCTGACCCGCACTCAGGTCGATCGCGGCCTGGTGATGACCTTGAGTGATGTGCTGTTTGAACCGGCCAAAGCCAGCTTGAATGCCTCGGCCAATCGCACCCTGCTCAAATTGGTGCAGTTTCTGCAGCTCAACCCGCGGCGGATTGTGCGGATCGAGGGTTACGCCGATAACCAAGGCACCCAGGCGCAAAACCTGCTGCTGAGTGTTGAGCGCGCCCAAGAAGTCGCCAATGTGCTGGAGGACTTAGGGATAGATAAAAAGCGCCTGCAGGTGCAAGGTTACGGCGAGGCTTACCCCCTGGCCGAGAACGCCTCGCGGCGTGGTCGCGAGCAAAACCGCCGGGTGGAAATTGTCTTCTCCGACGATCAAGGCAACTTAAGCCCCGCTCGCTAAGGTCGCTGCCCAAAAAAGCCTTGGTTGCACTCGTGCACCGGGGCTTTTTGTTGTCTGCGTCAAGCACCTGCCTGGATTTGTACTGTATTGGCCAGATCAGTTAAAACTGTGCCGGTGCAATTGCTGGTGGCTTTGCTACTGTAATGGTTCAACGCCCAGGGCTGCCAGCATGACCAATTTATTGCTTTATCAACGCATCGCCCAGCAACTGGCCGAGGACATTCGCCTGGGCGTTTATCGGCCCGGTGAGCGGGTGCCGTCGGTACGCAAGCTGAGTGCGCAGATGAGCGTCAGCCATGCCACGGTGTTGCAGGCTTACGCCAACCTGGAAGACCAGGGACTGATTCGCGCCCGCCCGCAGTCGGGTTTCTATGTGCATCAAAGTGCCGCGTTAACGGCGGCCACTCCCACCATCGCGCAGGCCGAAGGGCCGGCGCTGGTGACGCGCAGCAGCATCATCAATCAGGTTCTGCAGGAGTCGCGCCGCGCTGGCGTGTTGCCCTTGGGCGCAGCGGTGCCGCATGCCAGCTACTTACCAATACGGGCGTTGCAGCAGCAAGTCGCCAAGGTCACCCGTTTTCATGCCGCCGAGGCCTTTGGCTATAT
>JAIERD010000387.1 GCA_019747155.1 Pseudomonadaceae bacterium | reverse complement strand
TCTTCTCCTCGCCGAAGGCCAACGAGGAGGCTGAGACGCAGGTGCTGGCGTCTTGAGCCGCTAGGGCGCTCCAGCCGCAGCGTCCCCCGAACGGGCTTTTGTAGGAGCGGACTTGTCCGCGATGCGGTCTTGCAGGCGGTGCATATGTCTGCACCCGACCGCCGCATCGGCGTCGTTTGATCGGCTAACTCGCTGCATTTACTTTTGGACAGTTGCGGCTACCACTGCGCGCAGGCTTTCGTGGGAGGGGCTTTAGCCGCGATGCTGTTGCTGTCGTTTTGGAGTTGTGTTCGACCGCCGCATTTGTGTCGCTTGATCTAATGGTTCCGCCCTTACGGCGCCTCACTTTTGGCAGTCGCCCCAAAAGTAAGCAAAAAGGCTTGCCCCATGCATCCGGGTCTCGCTGCGCTCAACTCCCCTCACTCCATCATTGCTCCGTAGGCACGCTACGACGGGCCATCCTTGGCCCAACGCAGCTCTCGCGGCATCCTGCCGCTCAACCCACTGCGCAACGACTCCGTTCGGCCTCCTGAAAGGGGCGTTGTCCGGGCGCGGATTTATTTTCGCTACTTCAAACGGTGTTGGCTTTTGATTTGGCGAAGCCAAAGGCAATTAAAGAACTGCCAGACAACTCGGTCTAAAAGTCCCGTCTTGCCGACCCTCGGAGCAGCGCGGGAGCGAGGGAAGTCTGGCGCAGCCGGACCCGGATGCCGGGCGCGCTTTCTCTTTGGTTACTTTCTCTTTTGCGCGAGCCAACGTAGCGCAGCGAAGTAACAGCCGCAGGCTGGCCCGAAGGGTGAGCGAAGCGAATCAAGAGAAAGTAACTCGCCGAGGGACGAAACCAGTAAATTAAGGCCAATAAATATGCAGAGGATTACCGCCTTATATTGAGCCAGTGGCTTATAGATAAAATGATGGGTATCGCTGCGCTAAACCAATCCTTCGAGCTGATCTCGAAATCCTCACCCCATCGGACTGAACCCATTAGCCGCGCTGCAATAGCGTTGTTCCATCTGCTTGCTGTGTTCTTCCCGGCCGTGCTCCCAGCGCAACTCCCACGCCCGGCACTGTTCGCGAAAATAGACCTTGGCAGCCTTGCGGCAGCCTCGGTAGTCGATTGAGCCGCGTTGGTGGTTGCTGCACACGCTGCTGCTGTCGATGCGGTTATTGATCGATTGCCATTGCGCAAGGTATTGGCCGTTGCCATCCCATTTATGAATCCATTCTTGCGTTAGCTCACGGGGAGCGCGTTGTTGTGCCGGCGCACTATTGCCATTGGCTTTATCGGCTTGGTATTGCGCCAGGTATTCGGCGGAGACCATGCCGTGGCTGGGCGCGGATTCGGCGGCGCGGGGTAACTCGCCGTAGCGGCAATTGACCACGCTGCTGTCGATTACGTTGCCGGGTTTGATGCAGTCGGCCAGTGGCTGGCTGCTGGGCATTGGCGCAGAGGTGAGGTTGTTTGGAATTGGTGCTTCTAGCTGCTGCGGGATAGGCGCCGCCGGTGCGCTGATCGGCATGTTTGGAGCGGCGGCGTTGGTGGTTGCGGCAGGGTTGAGCAGTTCCTGAGTCTGACGCTGCAGCAGTTGATTGAGGCCGTTGTGTTCGGCCAGCAGATAAACCGCCAGGGCCAAGACGCCGAGTACGCCCAGCACGTTGGCGAAGCGCCAAAAGGCGCTGCGTTTCGGTCGTTGTCGCTGGCGCAGCCAGTCGTTGACGCTGAGGGCGTCGTCGCGGTTGGCGCGTAGGGGTTGTTGCTGGCTGTCGCGTTCCCAGTCCTGGTGTTTCATGGCATTCCTTTGGCCTTCTATCGCAGCCTTTGGGCGGTCGACAGTGCGGGTGAAACTGAGCAGGCAGTCACATTTGCGTCGAGGGTAAACCGCGCCGCAGGGCTAAGTCACTCTTTAGCGTGCGGGTATTGTGGCGCGGCTTAAAGAGACGCTGACCACGGCCCTCGTAACAATCGGCAGCGACTAGACTCAACTGTCATCAGTCCCAAGCCAGGAAGTACTTTATGCGTCGTATTTTCGTTTTGCCGTTGTTGGGGGCTTTATTGCTGGGCGGTTGCGCCGGTGCGGATCGCTCGCGGGTCGAGTTGCCGTTGTTGCCGGGTTGGTACGACGGGCAGTTGGTGTACTACATCACCACGGATATTTCCGATGCGCCGATGGCCGCGAAGATGCAGGCCAACTATGTGCCGCGCCTGGCCAATGCCTTGCCGGATGCGCCGGGGCCGTTTCCGTTGGCGACTTTTGATCGGGTCTATAAGTTTGCCGATGGCAGCCAGCCCAGTGTGTTGCCGTCGATTCCGCTGCCGTTGGGGGCGGGCAATCAAGACCCAGCCTACAGCCCGTTGTGGCATGTGTATGAGGTGCGCTGGTTGCGGGGCCCGCATACCGAGTTGCGCTCGGCCGATGCCTTGTTGCAAGCGCAGGAGCAGGGCCGGGTGAGCGTGCGGCCGACCGGGATTATCGCCAACTGCCCGGTGGTGCGGGTGGGGGATCAGCTGTTGCAGCGGCCGTAGAACATAGTGCCCGAGGCGTCGGCGGATTGCCGGCGGCGACCAGCGCCTAGGAAGAGCCGCAGCATGTAACCGCTACAGCACCTTATTTCAGCCGTGCGGCAGCGGCCAGGGGCACTTGGCCAGCCACTCGGCGAAGGCTGCCGGGGCCAGGGGTTTGCTCAGCAGGTAGCCTTGGGCGATGTCGCAGCCGAGGCGGTCGAGTTGTTCCAGTACGGCTTGGGTTTCGACCCCTTCGGCGACCACTTTGAGGCCCATGTTGTGGGCCAGTTCGATGGTCGAGCGAACGATGATTTCGTCGTCGGGGTTGCTCAGCAGGTCGCTGACGAAGGACTTGTCGATTTTCAGCTCATGCACCGGCAGGCGTTTCAGTTGCGCCATCGATGAGTAACCAGTGCCGTAGTCGTCAATCGATAGTTTCGCCCCGAGCCGGCGCAGTTCTTCGAGCTGCTGCATGGCCAGGGTCGGGTCGCTCATCACCGCGCTTTCGGTGATCTCCACCACTAGGCTGGCCGGGTCGACTTGATGCTCTTGCAGTTGGCTGGTGATGAAGGCAGCGAAGTCGGGGTTGAGCAGGTCGAGGGCGGAGATATTCACTGCGGTTTTCAGTTGCAGGCCGAGCAGGCACAAGAGTTGGTCGCCGGCTTCGTGGCCGAGGGTGTCGTTGAGGTCTTTGAAGTTGTCCAGGTCCATCAGCAGCACGGCCACGCCGGCGCCGTGTCGGGCATCGGCCAGGGCGATTTGCAGGCGGGCGACGAAGCGGTTGCGGTTGTCCAGGCCGGTCAGCGGGTCGCTGTAGGCGAGCAGGCTAATGGTCGCCTCGCGCTCGGCGATGTCTTGTTGCATATGGTTGAACTCGCGGGCCAGCAGGCCAACTTCACCACTGCCGCCATCGGCAATTCGCGCCTGATAGTCGTCACTGGCGATGCGCCGCACGCTCATGGATATTTGCTAATGCGCGCTTATACCTGTGGTCTTTTAGTGCCTGCTGGTATGGGGAGTATTTCGCTGCCTGTTAGGTCCGTGCGTCACAAATGCACGGGGCGGTTCGTCTGGTTGGACCTACTCAAGGAGACTGAGCATGTCCGACCTTCCGATTCTGATTCTGGGCGGCAGTTATGCCGGCTTAATGGCCGCCTCGCGCTTGCGCAAACAGGCGCCGCAGGCGCGCATCGTGCTGATTAGCGATCAGCCGTATCTGCAGCAGCGCATCCGCTGGCACGAGGCCTTGGCCGGGCGCCAGGTCAAGCGCGCGGCGCTGGCGCCGTTGCTGGCCAAGGCGCGGATTGAGTTTATCCAAGCCGCAGTGCTGAGCTGGGATGCGCCGGGCAACGAAGTGCGGCTGGATACTGCCGAGGGCCCGCGCAGTTTGAGCTATCGCGGGGTGATCTGCGCCCTTGGTAGCGTCAGTCAGCTGCCGCAATGGCCGGGTGCCGAACATTGCTGGTCGCTGAGTTTTGCCCAGCCGCTGGCGCAACGTGCCGCCGAGCTGGGTGAATTGGCCGCGCAGGGCGGCCATTTGGCGGTAATCGGCAGCGGGCTGGCTGGGGTTGAGTGCGCCAGTGAGCTGGCCGAGCGTTATCCCAAATTGCAGGTCAGCCTGATCGGCCCGCCACCGCTGGCGGACTTTTGTCCGGCCAGTCGCGCCCATGCCAGCCGTGCATTGCAACGCCTTGGCGTGCAACTGCTCAACGCGCGGGTGGTCGCTGCAGACGAGCAGGGGCTGTGGTTGGCGGATGGCCGTTACCTGGCTTGCGAGCGGCGGCTCTGGTGTGGCGGGTTGCGGGCCAATCCGTTGTTAGCCGAGTGTGGCCTACCGCTAACCGCCGATGGCCGGGTGCAGGTGACTGCCGATCTGCGGGTTGCAGGCTTTAGCAATGCGTGGGCGGCCGGTGATTGCGCCGCCGTGACCCTCGGCGATGGGCGCGCCCAGCGGCTTTCTTGCGCCAGTGCGATGCCCACCGGCGGACATGCCGGCGAGGCGCTGGGCGATTGGCTGCATGACCGACCGACCCAGCCCTTGGCCTTTGCCTATGTGATGCGCTGTGTGAGTTTGGGCCGTCGCGATGGCATCTGGCAGCTGACCGATGCCTATGACGTTGAGCGCCCGCGCTGGCTCGGTGGACGCAGTGCGGCGTTGATTAAATGGCTGCTGTGCGCGATGGTTTGGCACACGCCGGGCTGGGAGCTGCGCACCGGGCGCAGGCTGTATGCTTGGGCGCGTCCGCCAGTAGCCTTGCCAAGCATCAGCGCCACAGCAGCAACGGAGCAGGAGTTGGGATGAGTGATTTGTCGGTGTTTCTCGTCGAGCGGCCGCGCTTGCTGGCGCTGGCCTATCGCCTGCTCGGCAGTCGCAGTGAGGGCGAGGACGCCGTGCAGGAACTGTGGTTGCGCTGGCAGGCACTGTGTTTGCTGCCAGACAACCCGCAGGCGTACCTAACGCGGATGCTCAGCAACCTGTGCTTGGACCAACTGCGCCGCCGTCGCCGTCTGAGCTATACCGGCCCGTGGCTGCCCGAGCCGCAGCTCGACGCGCTGCCTGCCGCGCCCGAGGAGGTGCATGGCCGTTGGCAAACCTTGTCGCTGGCGTTCTTATTAGTGCTCGAACAGCTAACGCCTTTGCAGCGGGTGGTCTGGGTGCTGCGTGAACTGTTCGGTTATCCCTATGCCGAGCTGGGTACGCTGGTCGAGCGCAGCCCGGCCGCCTGTCGCAAATTATTCGAGCGGGCGCAGCAACAGCTCGGCGCGCAAACCGCTGCGTCACCGAGTGTCAGTGATGCGCAGCTGGCCCAGCAATGCCTGCTGGCGTGTTTGAGTGGTGATACGCAGAAGTTACTGCAGTTGCTGGCTGGCGATGCGCAGCTGCTTTCCGATGGCGGCGGCATAGTGTTGGCAGCGCTACGGCCGATCTATGGGCCGGATAAGATTTTGCGTTTTTTCGCTGGTTTACGGCGTAAGGCCGACAGTTCGATGGGCGCGCAATTTGTGCAGTGCAATGGCGCGCCGGCGCTGGCGCTGTTCAGTCAGGGCCAGCTGATTAGCCTGCTGTGCTGTGAAGTCCGCGAGGGCCGAGTGGTGCGTTTGTTTATGCAGCGCAACCCGCACAAGTTGCATGGCTTGCTGCCGACCGCGGCGCCTTAAACGCCGCGTACCGCTGGTTTAGTTCGACTTAAACAGCGCGCCGATCCGCGTCACGCCGCTGACCAGCACCAGTACCACGGCACCGGCCAGCACGCCGGCGAGTCCGTTCAACAGCGGCGCGGTTAACACGCTCAGCACGGCGCCAATTGCCGGCAGAGTGGCGGCACTGTTGGCTACTTGCTCGATCAGGTGATGGGCGGCCGGTACGCCGTGGGTGAGAATGCCGCCGCCGACCATAAACATCGCCACGGTGCCGATCACCGAGAGGCTTTTCATCAGCCAGGGCGCGGCGCTGAGCAGCAGGTTACCGAGGGTGCGCAGAGCGCTGGAGGTTTTGCGGCTGAGGTACAGGCCAGCGTCGTCGAGTTTGACAATGCCCGCCACCAGGCCATAAACGCCGACAGTCATCACGATGGCGATCAAGGCCAGCACGGTGAACTGTTTGATAAAGGGCTCGCCGGCCACGGTGCCGAGGGTGATGACGATGATTTCTGCCGAGAGGACAAAGTCGGTACGCACTGCGCCGACAATCTTGTCGCGCTCGAAGGCCACTAGGTCGACCTCGAAATCCACCAGCGCCTCGACCAGTTCGTTGTGGTGCGCCTCGTCGCTGGCAGCGCTGTGCAGGTATTGGTGGGCGAGCTTCTCGAAGCCCTCGTAGCAGAGGTAGGCGCCGCCCAGCATCAGCAGCGGGATCACCGCCCAGGAGGCGAAGGTGCCGATCAGCAACGCCGCCGGCACCAGGATCAGCTTGTTCTTGAACGAGCCTTTGGCCACCGCCCAGACCACCGGCAACTCGCGGTCGGCATTCACGCCACTGACTTGCTGGGCGTTGAGCGCCAGGTCGTCACCGAGTACGCCGGCGGTTTTCTTGGCCGCCACTTTAGTCATCAGCGCCACGTCGTCGAGCACGCTGGCAATGTCATCAATCAGGGTAAAGAGGCTGCTGCCGGCCATTGGTCGTTCCTGGGTCAGTGTTTAAAAGGTTGGTGAGTCGATGCTTGTCAGGCCCCAGTTATAGCTCGCAGGTGTCGGCTGATTCGAGTTGCGCCAGGCGCTCTTCCAGGGCGGCGATGCGTGCTTCCAAGGCTTCAAAACGCTCAGCGCTGCTGCCTCCATGGTTGTCGTTGCGCTCGGCTGGGCGGGCGCTGAGGGCGGCTTGCAGGTCGGCCGGGTTGCCCAGCAGGTGCATATAGCGCTCTTCGCGCTGGCCGGTTTGGCGTGGCAGTTGGCAGGCCAGGCCACGGGCGATCAAGCGTTCGAGCTGGTGTTGCAGGTCGGCAATGTCGTCGAAATCATGCATGCGCTGGCTGCGGGTCAGCAGTTCATTCAGGGTTTGCGGGCCACGCAACAGCAACAGGCCGCTGAGGATGACTTGGGCGGGCACCAACTCCAGAGTTTTCTCGCAACGTTGCTCCCAGCGATCGGCGCGGCTGCCCATCACCAAACGGGCCAGGCCACGGCCTTCGAGGCTGCGCAGGCTTTGCCCGACTTGCCCGGGGGTGAGGCTCATCAGCGGTTCGCGGCTGGTTTTTTGGTTGCAGGCGAGCACCACGGCGTTGAGGGTTAGTGGGTAGCTTTCCGGTGTGGTGGCCTGTTTTTCGATCAGGCAGCCGAGCACCCGTACTTCGCTGCTGCTGAGCGGTTCATCGCCGAGTGGGCCAGTGGCTTGGTTATCGGGCTGGTCGGTCATGGCGGCATTCCCCTGCGCTGAAAAGGTCACTAGCCTAGCTTGACTAGGACGGCGCGCCCAGCCTGAAGTCGCTATGGCTCGGCTAAAGCTGCCAGTGCTGGTCGGTATCTGCCGGATTCATTCTGCGCTACGGGCTATGATCGCGCCCGCGCAGACTTCCCCCGCAGCGCTACCCTTATGACCCCAGGCGCGGTCAATGGAGTGACAGCTTATGTACGCAACCCTCGACAGAGTTTTTGGCTACCAACAGTTTCGCCCCGGCCAGGAGGCGGCGATCAGTGCGGTGCTGGCCGGTCGTTCGGCGGCGGCGATCTTCCCCACCGGTTCGGGTAAGTCGCTGTGCTATCAATTGGCGGCGCTGCATTTGCCGCACCTGACGCTGGTGGTGTCGCCACTGTTGGCCTTGATGCAGGACCAGCTGGCCTTTCTCGCCAAGCGTGGAATCAGCGCCGCCAGCATCGACTCGGCGCAGAGCCGCGAGCAAACCAGTGCGGTGATGACGCGAGCCAAAGCCGGTGAGCTGAAGGTGCTGATGATCTCGGTCGAGCGGCTGAAGAACGAGCGCTTCCGCAACTTTATCCAGCAGGTGCCGATTTCGCTGTTGGTGGTCGACGAGGCCCATTGCATCTCCGAGTGGGGACATAACTTTCGCCCGGACTACCTCAAGTTGCCGGACTACCAACGCCAGTTCGGCATTCCGCAAGCCTTGCTGCTGACCGCCACCGCCACGCCGGCGGTGATCGCCGACATGCAGGCCAAGTTCGCCATCGCCGCAGACGATGTGATCACCACCGGTTTCTACCGGCCCAACCTGAATTTGCTGGTCGAGCCGGTCAGTGGCCACGACAAACGGCGTCGGCTGGTGGAGTGGCTGTCGGCGCGCGCCGGTCAGCCGAGCATCGTTTACGTGACCCTGCAGAAAACCGCCGAGCAGCTGGCCGAGCATTTAAGCCAGCGCGGCATCGCCGCCAACGCCTATCACGCCGGCATGCCCCATGAGCGGCGTGAGGCGATTCAGCAGCAGTTTATGGCCGGCCAGCTCAATTGCATCGTCGCCACCATCGCCTTCGGCATGGGCATCGACAAGAGTGATATCCGCAACGTGGTGCATTTTGATCTGCCCAAGTCGATCGAAAATTACAGCCAGGAAATTGGTCGCGCCGGCCGTGATGGCC
>JAIERD010000474.1 GCA_019747155.1 Pseudomonadaceae bacterium | reverse complement strand
AACCCTCAGGAATCTGCTATGAGCGATGAGAGCAACGTCCAAATCAGCACCGAGCACGATGCAGCCGCCGAGCAACCAAGCCCGCCGGCGACCATAGCCACCGCGCCCGCAGCCCCTGCCGCCGCCAATCCAACCGTGCAGCGCCAGCGGGCCAGTCAACTGGCCCAAGCCCTGCGCCAAGAGCTGCAACGGGCGGTGATCGGCCAAAATGCGGTGATCGATGACTTACTCACCGCGCTGATCGCCGGCGGTCATGTGCTGGTGGAAGGCGTACCGGGGCTGGGTAAAACCCTGCTGATCCGCGCCCTGGCCAGCTGCTTTGGCGGTGAGTTTTCACGCATCCAGTTCACCCCCGACCTGATGCCCAGCGACGTCACCGGGCATGCCGTCTACGACCTGCAAACCGAGCAGTTCAAGCTGCGCAAAGGCCCGGTGTTTACCAACCTGTTGCTGGCCGATGAGATCAACCGCGCACCGGCCAAAACCCAGGCCGCGCTGCTGGAAGTGATGCAAGAGCGCCAAGTCACCCTGGAAGGCCGTGCCCTGCCGGTGCCGTTGCCGTTCCTGGTTATGGCCACGCAAAACCCGATCGAACAGGAAGGCACTTACCCGCTGCCGGAGGCAGAGCTCGACCGCTTTATGCTGAAGCTGCGGATGGATTATCCCCAGGCCGATGACGAGTTGAACCTGGTGCGCCAAGTGACCCGCTCAGCCAAGGCCGACATGCTCGAAGTCACGCCGCTGCGCACCCTGTTGCAAGCCAAGGACGTGCTGGCGCTGCAAAAAATCGCCAGTGACTTGCCCATGGATGAACAGGTGCTCGACTACGCCGTACGGGTCGCCCGCGCCACCCGCACTTGGCCTGGCCTGAGCATCGGCGCCGGGCCGCGCGCCTCGATCGCTCTGGTGCGCTGCGGTCGGGCGCGGGCACTGCTGCGCGGCGGCGATTTTGTCTTGCCCGATGACATCAAAGGCTGCGCCCTGGCGGTACTGCGTCACCGGGTGCGGCTGGCGCCGGAGCTGGATATCGAAGGCCTGTCGGTCGATCAGTTGCTGCAACAACTGCTCGACCAGGTTGCCGCGCCGCGCCTATGAAGCCTTCTCGTACCCTGCTCGCCTTGCTGGCAGTGCTGCTGATCGGCGCCATTGTGCTCGGTGCTCTATCGGCATTAGCCATCAAGCTGCCGGCCAGCGTTGCCCTGCTGTGGTCGGGCGCGTTGCTGGCGCTGCTGCTGGTCGCAGGCCTAGATGCGCTCTGGCTGCGCCGACTGCCCTCGCCACGGCTGCAGCGCACGCTGCCCGGCAACTTGCCGTTGGGGCGTTGGAGCGAGGTGCAGCTGCAGGTTCATCACGAGTTTCGCCAGCCACTGAGTATCGAGCTGTTCGATCACCTGCCTGCGGAAATGGCCTTTGAGCATTTGCCCCAGCGCATCGAGCTGCAGCCCCAAGCACAGACCCAGCTCAGTTACCGGGTGCGGCCGCTGGCCCGTGGACACTTCAGCTTTGCCAACTGCGAGCTGCTGCTGCCGAGCCCACTGGGGCTGTGGCGCGGGCGGCGAGTTGTGGCGTTGCCCGGACAAACCCGGGTCTATCCCGACTTTGCCCGCATCCATGGCGCGCAACTTTTGGCGGTTGATGATTGGCTCAGCCAGCTGGGTGTGCGCCAACAGCAGCGTCGCGGGCTGGGGCTGGAGTTTCATCAACTGCGCGACTTTCGCGACGGCGACACCCTCAAGCAAATCGACTGGAAAGCCACCGCCCGCAAACGCACGCCGATTGCCCGCGAATACCAGGACGAACGTGACCAGCAGATTGTGTTCCTGCTCGATTGCGGGCGGCGCATGCGCAGCCAGGATGGCGACCTCGCGCATTTCGACCACGCCCTGAACGCATGCCTGCTGCTCAGTTATGTGGCCCTGCGCCAAGGCGATGCGGTCGGCTTGGCCACCTTTGCCAGCGAGCAACAGCGCTTTATTGCCCCAGTGAAAGGTCAGGCCCATCTGAGCACCTTGCTCAATGGCGTGTACGACCTGCAGAGCACCCAACGCCCGGCGGACTACAGCGCCGCCATCAATAACCTGTTGGCGCGCCAACGCCGCCGCGCCCTGGTGGTGCTGGTCAGTAATCTGCGTGATGAAGACGATGAAGAGCTGCTCGGCGCGGTCAAACGCCTCAGCCGCCAGCACCGGGTGCTGCTGGTCAGCTTGCGCGAAGAGGTGCTCGACAGCTTGCGCCAGACCCCAGTGCAGGACTACGAGTCGGCTCTGGCTTACTGTGGCAGCGTCGATTACCTGAATGCCCGCGCCAGCCTGCACGAGCGCCTGGCCGCCAATGGCGTGCCGGTACTGGATGCCTTGCCGAGCGAACTGGGGCCGGAGTTAGTCAGTCAGTATTTGGCCTGGAAAAAAGCCGGGGTGCTGTAAAACCCCCAGCCTGCACGCCCTACACAGAGGCGCCGAGGCCGCGAAAGCTGAAGTAGAAGCGCAAAGCATCCACCATCTCGACGTAGTCCGCCGGCGGCGCCACCAAGGCGAAACCTGAATCGAAACTGCCGGGGGTGACATCTTCACGGCACCATTGGCAGGTGGCGTGAAAGTCGATGTAATGCAAACGATGGTCTTTGCCGGGGATTTTCAAGCGCATATCAAAACGCGCGTTGAGCAACATCGGCAACGGACTGATCAGCATCAGACCGTCCAGCGAGACGTTGCCAATGTTACCCATAGGCTTGTCGGTGATCCGATTAAAGACCTTCAGGTAATAGGGCAACTGGTGGCGGTCGATGCTGCGTTGAGTGCGCATGCTGGCAAATCGCTAGTCATAAAACGTGAGTATGGTCACACAAGCGTGCAGCCGCCAGTATCAATTGCAGCGCTGGGCCAAGCGGGCTTTTAACAGACTGCGGGCACTGTCAATTTGCTTTTCGTCGTAATACTGCCGCTCACCTTGTGCATCAACTTTGTAAAAAGTGCCGCCCTGATCAAGCTCAGCGTACTGGTTGCGCAGCTGCTTGCACTCTTGGGCCGTTTTGGCTTGCTGCTCGCGGGTTTTCTCGCTGGCTTGCTGCTGCTCTTGACGGCGCGCATCGAAGAAGCGCTCGGTACGCTGTTGCCGCTCGGCGGCGGCCGCATCGTGTTGCACTACCGGCGGTTTGACCTCGATTTGGACTGCGCCAGCCTGCGGCGCCTCGCCGAAATGCACCTGGCCATTGGCATCGGTCCAGCGATAAATTTCCGCCGTCACCACACCGGGCAACAACAAGGCACAGAGTACAAAATGACGCATGTTTTCACTCCCTGTAAGCATTAATCGTATCCTTGAACCCACATACGCCCTTTCTACTACGACCAGCGGCATGCGCTAGAGTGCCTGTGCCGAGACCTTAACCTCGGCGCCGCGCAAACGACCGAGTTGCTCCAGAGTATTCAAACGCGCTTTAGCCCGGTAAGCGTATTCGCTGCCCGGATAGCGCGACACAATGAACTGATAGGTTTGCTGGGCATCGACAAACAAATTGTCACGCTCCAGGCACTGGCCGCGCAATAACGAAATCTCCGGCTGCAAGTAAGGCCGCGCACGGATCTTGCGCTCGGCTTGCGACAGTTCCAGGCCAACCTGATTGCAGTTACCCTCTGAATAGTAGCGATAGGCGTTGTCCAGGTGATAGTCCGCCAGCCAGCGCGTACAACCGCTGAGGAGGACCATAAGACTGATAATAACTAGGCGACGCATAAGCTGTGCTCCTCGATTCTGGCCTCGGTAACTCTTGAGTGTATCGACCGCCGCAAACAAAACTGCAGGCAGGGCCGACGTTCTGCGGCTGCAGTTTTGCAATAAACCCGGCAGAATCGCCGCTCGCCTTATTTAGCCGCGCCCAACCGTCGCTGCAAGGAATACTAGATGTCACCCCGCGAACAACGCGCCGAACAACGCCGGTTGGATATCCTCGAAGCGGCCCTTGAAGTGTTTGCCGTCAAGGGTTACCACGCCACCGGCATTGCCGATATCGCCAAGCTGCTGGGCATCGGTCACGGCACCTTCTATCGCTACTTTGCCAACAAGCGGGCGATTTTCGATGCACTGGTTTCCAACACCATTGCCGGCATCGCGCAGGTAATGCGCGATGAACCGCCGACCACCAACAGCCTGGCCGAATACGAGCAGCAGCTGTATCAAATAGCCGGGCGGATGTTCAGTTTATTTGCCGCCGATGTGCGCCTGAGCCGGATTCTGTTGTTTGAAGCACCGGGAGTCGATGCCGAGTTGCACCAGCAATTTCAGACCGCCATGGGCGGCTTTGCCCTGCTCACCGAGCAATACCTGCGCAATGGCCAACGCAAGGGTTTCCTGCGGGTGATGGACACCGGCATCAGTGCCCGCGCCATCAATGCGGTGCTGATCGAAGGCATTCGCGAAGTCTGCTTCAGCGATAACCCCCAGCAACAAGCCCAGCGCTGGACCGAGCAAGGCGTGCCGATAATGCTGCGTGGCATCAGCGCCTGATCGAAAGTCTGGAAGTTCATCGAGTCAGGTTTTGGCCTTACATAAAAACTGAATGACGTGTCATTCTTTTTCTGGCAGCTGCTAGCAAGCCTTCTATTGGTCTGTTCGCGGCGCTCATCCAAACCAGACACGGAGAATGACAATGGTTCAAGTCGATGTATTTTGGGCGTATGGCTGGGGCGCAAGCTTGGCCGTGGCGTGCGGTCACCAACTGGCCCGCAAAGCCAAGCCGCTGGAAACGGCCTTCTGGGCCAAAACCTGCCTGTTTCTCGCACTGTTCTGGGCGCCGACCGGCCTGTTGTTGCTGATGCGCCACCCAAGCTGGGAGACCATGCAGGCCGCCGCCAGTTTTGACGATTTATCGGTGTGGCTGGTGCTGGCGTTCGGCATCACCAATATCACCCAAGGCCTGCTCGGCTTCTGGGTCGGGCAACACTTGATCCGCACCGGCAAGCTCTACGCCGCGCAACTGAACTGGATATTCGGCTATTTCGGGATGTTCTTTATCCTGTTCTACGGCTGGGACGGCCTGGGCTACGACCGCTTCCTCTATGACCGCGATATGTTCGCCGGCAGCCCGGCCTGGACGCCCGGCGCCGGCACAATCGACGGTATTGGCGCCGCGCTGCAGCGCTTCGCTCTGACCTTCAGCAACCTCAGCGGCGGTGCCACGGTCATCAGCACCCTGCTCATCGACGGTCTGTGGCTAGTCCCGCCGTTTTTTGTGCTATTCAGCAGCTGGTTAAAACAGGACGCCAGCAGCCTCGGCCAACCCGCCCCCGGCAATCTGCAGATACTCGCCAGCTACCTGGCCGGGGTGTTTGTGTTGGGCCTTGGTTGCGCCGCCCTGTGCGCCTTGGGTGTAGGCCTGTGTGCACAGCTACTGGGCGTCGGCGAGATCGTCTGGCACGGTAGTTTCTATGCCCCCGAGCAACTGGACCGCCACGCGCTCAGCTACATGCTGGGCTTGCCGCTGTCGCTTGGGCTGATCTGGTTCGTCTTGCTGCGCCCCGGCATGCCGCTGGCGCGATTGATCGCACCATTGATGCTCGGCCAGCGCCCAACCCACTGCTCGAGTAGCGCGCCAGGCGTACAAGCATAACCTCCGATGGGTAATGCAGCGCCGCCGAACAGCGCTCGGCGGCGCACTGCTAGACTGCGCGCACTAGCTATTGGGCCCTGGAGTCAGCATGCGTTCTCTGTGTATCGGTTTGGTTGCGCTCACTCTCCTCGGTGGCTGCGCGCCCACTACCCCGTTGTTTATCATGCAGTTGGGCGGCCAGGACGTGGTCGAGTACAAGACCATGAAAACCAACCGCATGACCGCCGCGGTGGAAGAAGAAAGCGACCTGCTGACCTACAGCGCCCTGGCCATCCGCGACGCCAAGAGCGCACAGACTGAAGAGCTGTACCTCAAGGGCTATCGCGACAAAAACCTCAGCGGACAAATCCGTGGCATCGCCCTGTACCAGATCGGCCTGATCTATATGAGCCGCTATAACGATGAGCGCGACGACAACAAAGCCCTCAACTACCTCTACCAAGTCGGCAATGAATTCCCCAACACTCTGGCCGCACAACGGGCCACGGCGCGCATTCAAGTGATCCGTCAACGCAGCCAGGAGCCGGTGCAAAAAACCGCCCGCGAATTACTCGCCCATTGGCAACCCAGCCAAGAGCTCAATCTCGACAAGCCCAGCCTCGACCCCGACATGACCCTGCTGTCGCGCCGCGCCGTGCTCAAGGACCGTGTCGCCGAAGCCAGCCAACTTTATCTATTAGCCCTGGGCGACAGTGGTGTGCCGGTCGAGATCAAGGCCAAATCGCTGTACCAACTGGCGCTGATGAACATGGCCAGCGACAACCCGCAGCTCAATCGCGCGCAAGCCATCGAATACTTGCGCCAGCTGTTGACGCAATTCCCCGACAGCGACCTCACCGAGCAAGCATCCAGCCATCTGGACAGCCTGCTGAATAACAGCACGCCATAACTCGCCCGCCGTTGCTGCACGGGCAGCCTGCTGGGGGCTGCTAGGCTGATGTAAATCAAGCGTCGACCCCGACGTTTGGGTTGCAATAGACGCATCAACCAAGCCGAGGTGAGCTGCCATGAACCTGCGCCAGTTACTGGTAGTCATTGACCCATCGCAACCTAGCCAACCCGCGCTGCAACGTGCGCAATGGCTGGCGCGCGCCACGGGTGCAAAAATCGAACTGCTGCTGTGCGAATACAACTCGGCCCTCGAACACAGCGTGTTGTTTGACCAAGAGACCTTGACTAAGGGCCGCAGCAGCTTACTTGAAGAGCTCCAGGCAGACCTTGAAGCCACGGCGCAACCGCTGCGCGAACAAGGCCTGGAAGTCAGTGTGCAAGTGCGTTGGGGCAAACGCACCGAGCAACTGATTTTGCAGCGGGTCAACGAGCTGCAGCCCGACCTGGTGTTCAAGTCCAGCCATCACCACGGCCCACTCAAACGCCTGTTGTTTGGCAACAGCAGCTGGCAATTACTGCGTGACTGCCCTGCGCCCCTGTGGTTGGTGCAGCACGGCGACTGGCAGAGCCGCAGCCTGTGCGCGGCGCTCGACCCACTGCACAGCGCCGACAAACCGGCGGTCCTCGACCAGCAACTGATAGAAGCGGCCAAACTGCTCAGCGCAGCCCTGGAGATGCCCGCCCAGTACCTGCACTGCTACCCGCCGCTGCCACCGTCACTGTTATTCGATACCCAGCTGATTAACGACTACGAGCACTACAACCAGGTCTGCGCCGAACAACACCGCACGGCGTTCGAGCAGTTGCTGCAAGCGGCCGACGTGCCGTTGGATAGCGCCACACTGTTACACGGTTTCGCCGAGCAAGAACTGCCACGCTATGTGCGCGAACAAGGCATTGACCTGTTGCTGATGGGCGCCATCAGTCGCAGCCACTTGGCCAATGCGCTGATTGGCAACACCGCCGAGCGCGTGTTGGAAGCCGTTGAGTGCGATGTGCTGGTGCTCAAGCCACAACCGCAAGCCGTCAGCAGCGCCGTAGAATAAGTAGTGCCGGACAAAAATGACTACAAGATCGGGCCGTAGTAGCCTCGCATTCTGTCTGAACTATGGAGCCTGCGCATGACCTCTCGCCGCACCAAAATTGTCGCCACGCTGGGCCCCGCCAGCAACTCTCCAGAAGTGCTGGAACAACTGATTCTGGCCGGCATGGATGTCGCCCGACTGAACTTCTCTCACGGCAGCCCGGCCGAGCATAAAGCCCGCGCCCTGCTGGTGCGCGAGATCGCCGCCAAGCACGGGCGCTTTGTCGCCCTGCTCGGCGACCTGCAAGGACCAAAAATCCGCATCGCCAAATTCGCCAACAAGCGCATCGAACTGAAAGCAGGCGACAAGTTTCGCTTCTCCATCAGCCACCCGCGTGAGTCCGGCACCCAGGACGTGGTGTGCATCGACTACCCAGATCTGATCACCGACTGCAAAGCCGGCGACGAACTGCTGCTCGACGATGGTCGGGTAGAAATGCGCGTCGACTCGGTGGGCAGCGATGAGCTGCTCTGCACCGTGCTGATCGGCGGCCCGCTGTCCGACCACAAGGGCATCAACCGCCGTGGCGGTGGCCTGACCGCACCGGCGCTGACCGACAAGGATCGCGCCGACATCAAGCTGGCCGCCGAGATGGAGTTGGATTACCTGGCCGTGTCCTTCCCCCGCGACGCCGCCGACATGCACGAAGCCCGTCGCCTGCGTGACGAGTCCGGCGGCACGGCATGGCTGATCGCCAAGATCGAACGCGCAGAAGCGGTGGCCGACGACGAAACCCTCGATGGCCTGATTCGCGCCAGTGACGGCGTAATGGTTGCCCGTGGCGACCTGGCTGTAGAAATCGGCGACGCCGAACTGGTTGGCATCCAGAAAAAAATCATCGCCCACGCCCGCCACCTGAACAAGGTGGTGATCACCGCCACCCAGATGATGGAGTCGATGATCAGCAGCCCGATGCCGACCCGCGCCGAAGTCTCGGACG
>JAIERD010000420.1 GCA_019747155.1 Pseudomonadaceae bacterium | reverse complement strand
CAGGCGGTCGGGTTCTCGAACGGGTGCGCCGAGTTGACGCCGAAGAAGCCGCCACCGTTGGTGCCCAGTTGCTTGATAGCGATCTGGCTAGCCGCCGGCCCCAGTGGAATGGTCTGGTCGACGCCTTGCAGCGTCAGGGCGTGGGCATAATCCATAAAGGTTTGCGGCACACCTTGCCACACCAGCAACAACGCCAGAATCAGGCAGAACGGCAGCAAACCGTAGAGGGTGGCACGAGTCAAATCGAGCCAGAAGTTGCCCAGATTGTGCGTCGATTTGCGCGCGATACCCCGGCAGAACACCACCAGCACCGCCAGGCCAACCGCCGGGCTGACGAAGTTCTGCACGCCCAAACCGACCATCTGGCTGAAGTAACTCAGCGATGCTTCACCGCTGTACGCCTGCCAGTTGGTATTGGCGACAAAACTCACTGCGGTATTGAACGCCAGCGTCCATTCCATGCCCGGCAACTGCTGCGGATTGAGCGGCAAAAAGCCCTGCAGCATGAGAATGGCGAACAGCGTCAGCAGGCTGACGGCGGTGAAAGCCAACAAGGCCAGGGCATAGGTTTGCCAGTTTTGCTCGGCGCGCTCATCCACCCCTGAGAGGCGATAACAGAGCCGCTCGACCGGCTGCAACAGCGGCGTGAGCAGGGTCTTCTGCCCTTCCATCACCCGGTACAGGTAACGCCCGAGTAAGGGTGCCGGCGCCAGCACCAACACGAAAAAGGCCAGTAATAACCAATAGTCTTGAACTTGCATAGCGCCTCCTAGCTACGATCGGCGCGCAGCAGCGCAACCAACAAATAGATAAAAAGCCCTGCGGCCAAGCCCAAGGACAACCCGTCGAGAATGCTCATTATTGATCTACTCCAAATGACGCTGGATAGCGCATGGAGCCATTCTCAGAGCAGGAGCCGTAAAGGTTCGATTGTCAGAGGGTTAAGGCGGCGTAAAGAAAGCGTAAATTTCACGGTGGATCAGCTAGATACGGCGCATGACTCGTGCCGAGCGGAAGGCTCAGTTGTCGGCATGGGGGCTTTGCGTAGGGTGGGCTTTAGCCCACCAATATTGGGTACTCAGGGGCGGTGGGCGGAAGCCCAGCCTACGAAGGTGCTGCGGTATTCCGCCGCAAAGAGCGCTCGCAGCCGTTCAGCACTAGCGGCGATTAAAACCACGCCCAAAATCACACCGACCAAGCTCAGGGCAAAGCCGGCGCCCGGCCCTGCTGCTGACGGCGATAGAGCGCCGGGGTGCTGCCGGACCAGCGCTGGAAGGCGTGAATAAAAGCTGCCGACTCGGCATAGCCCAGCTGCCCGGCGATAACCTCTACCGACAGTTGGCTGCTTTCGAGCAATTGTCGCGCGCGCGCAAAGCGCAGCTCTTCGAGAATACGGCGGAACGAGGTGCCTTGACTGCGCAACTGATGGCGCAAGGTTCGCTCAGAAAACCCCAGGGCCGCAGCCGCCTCGCTGGCCGTCGGGAAACCTGCGGTGAACAGGGTCAGGTGTGCACGCACCTGATCGGCCGAGTTGCCGCTGGCTTGCTCCTGTTGCAGCCCCAGCAGCAGCTGGTCGCACTGCCGGCGGTAGAGCGCATTGGCGCTGCGATCGCTGCTGGGCAGGCGCAATTGCAGGTGTTCATTGCGCATCCAAAACCGCCCGATGCTGGCGTCAAAGTGCACCGGGCAGCCGTAAAACTGCTCATACAGTTGCGCTTCGGCAGGCTTGGGATAGGGCAGATCGACCTGAATGGCATACAGGTCCATGTTCAGGTTGGTCTGAATGTCGCGAATCATCTTGTAGGTGCCGGCCATCTGCATGTCGATCAGCAGCCGCCGCGCCGGCTCCGCCAGCGGCAAGGTACTGAGTGTCAGCGAACTGATTTTATCCCCCGCCTGGAAGCTCAGTTCACTGAACAGGTAGGTCAGTTGTTGATAACGCAAGCCGCAATGAATCACCTCCTGAGCGGTGTCGCAGGTCAGCAGCAGCAGGCTGAACGGGCCATAGCCGGCAAAGCCAAAACCATTGCCGATACTCAAGCCGATGCTGGGCTCATGTAACTCCTGCGCCAGCTCGCAGAGCAGCCGTAGCTCCAGGCTGCGGTCGATACGCGCATCGAGGGCCAGATGTTCGAGATCCAGGCCATAGCGCTGCAATAACGCGGAGGTGTCCACACCCTGCTTGCGCAAACTGTTGATGATGTAGATGAGCCCTAGGATCGGATGACTGGCCATATGGATTTTATTGTCTTGCCGAAATTATCAATTTACACCCAACCCTAGCATATCGACACCCGCCAGCCACACCTAGACTGGCCAGGTTGAAACCCATTTCTGCCCAGGTGCTTATGAACAATTCAGCGCAAGCCGCAAGCAACCCCAAGACTGTCGATGTGCTCATCATTGGTTCAGGCTTTGGCGGCCTG
The DNA here is from genome assembly GCA_019747155.1 of Pseudomonadaceae bacterium. Lineage (GTDB taxonomy): Bacteria > Pseudomonadota > Gammaproteobacteria > Pseudomonadales > Pseudomonadaceae > Aquipseudomonas. Next base: position 6,084 of record JAIERD010000420.1, on the reverse strand, counting down.
GGCATGGCCATCAAGTTGCGCGAAGCCGGTAACGACAACTTCGTGATTCTGGAAAAAGCCGACGAGGTCGGCGGCACCTGGCGCGAGAACAGCTACCCGGGTGCGGCCTGCGATGTGCAGTCGCATATGTACTCGTTCTCCTTCGCGCCCAAAAGCGACTGGAGCAAGCGTTACGCCGGTTGGCAGGAGATCCAGCAATACATCCTGGATACCACGACAAAGTTTGGCATCCGGCCTTTCGTGCGCTTCCAGCGCGAAGTCTGTGGCATGCACTTCGATCCAGCCAAGGCGCTGTGGACGGTGGATACCAAAGCCGGCGAGCAGTTTGTCGCCCGCCATGTGGTGCTGGCCTCAGGCCCGCTGCATGTGCCGTCGATCCCGAAACTGCCCGGCCAGGAAAACTTCAAAGGCAAGCTGTTCCACTCGGCGCACTGGGACCATGACTACGATCTGACCGGCAAGCAGGTGGTCTCGATCGGCACCGGCGGCAGCGCCATCCAGTACGCGCCGGAAATCGCCGCCAAGGTGGCCAAGCTGAACATCCTGCAGCGCACCCCGGCCTGGGTAATCCCCCGCGATGAGCGCAGCTACGCCGACTGGGAGAAAGGCTTGTTTGCCCGCCTGCCCTTCACCCGCTTCCTGCACCGCGCCCGCCTGTACTGGAGCAACGAGTCACGGGTTTGGCCGCTGTTCGCGCCGCGTCTGGCGGGGGTTTTGCAAAAACTCGCCGAGCTGTTTATCACCACCAAGGTCAAGGACCCGGCGCTGGCCAAGGCCTTGACGCCGGACTATTTGATCGGCTGCAAGCGCATCCTGATTTCCAACAAATGGCTGCCGATGTTTAACCGCGACAACGTCGAGTTGGTCAGCGAAGGGATTCAAGAGCTGCGCGAACACTCGGTGCTGCTGCGCGATGGCCGCGAGCTGCCGGCCGATTGCATCATCCTCGGCACCGGTTTCGTCACCGACCCGCGCATCTACATGAAGGACTTCCCCTGCACAGGCCTGCCCGGCCACGACCTGATGCAGGACTGGAAAGACTGCGCCGAAGCCTATTACGGCACCACGGTGACCGGCTTTCCGAACCTCTACCAACTGGTCGGGCCGAATACCGGGCTGGGCCACAACTCGATCATCTTTATGATCGAAGCCCAGGTGCATTACGTGATGCAGTGCCTCAAGCGTCTGCAGGAAAAAGGCGCCGACTACCTAGACGTGAAACCGCAGGTCCAGCGCGAGTTCAACCAGAAGCTGCAGGCCAAATTTGTTGGCACCGCCTGGTCCTCTGGCTGCACCAGTTGGTATCAGCAGGCCGGTGGCAAAAACGTGCTGATTTGGCCGGGCGCCACCTGGCGCTTTTGGCTGCAAACCCGGCGAGTGCGTGATGAAGACTACGAGTTCGTCACCTGCGCCAGCCAACCGCAGCCAGCCGAGGTTTTGCAGGCGGAGCCGAGTGCGGCGTGAGATTGCGGCTGCCGGCAGCGCCCATCGCGGATAAATCCGCTCCTACAAGGAGTGGCCAGCCGATGCAATTGCTGCAGGGTGCCGGGCTTTGGTAGGAGCGGCTTTAGCCGCGATGCTGTGCGGGTGAACCTTCACCCGCACAGCCCTTGGCTTGCCGCGCAGAAACCACCTGGCTATCGGTATTTAAATCCTATGCTGCAAAGACTCCCCATCCACCTGAGGAAACCCCATCCATGCCTGAGTTCGATTATGTGATTGTGGGCGGCGGTTCCGCCGGTTGCGTGCTGGCCGCGCGCCTGAGCGAAGACCCGCAAATCAGTGTCTGCCTGCTCGAAGCCGGCGGCACCGGCGACAGTCAGGTGGTCAAGGTGCCCATGGGCATGGTGGCGATGATGCCGACCCGCCTGAATAACTGGGCCCTGGAGACAGTGCCGCAGCCGGGGCTGAATGGGCGGATTGGCTATCAGCCACGGGGCAAGATGCTCGGCGGCTCCAGTGGCCTGAATGCCATGGTGTATATCCGTGGCCATCACTGGGACTATGACCACTGGGCGGCATTGGGAAACCTCGGCTGGTCCTATGACGAGGTACTGCCCTACTTCATCCGCTCGGAAAACAATCAAACCCTGCGCGACCGCTTCCATGGTCAAGGCGGGCCGCTCAATGTGGCCGAACTGCGCACCGACAACCCCTTTCAGCAGCACTTTCTGGACGCAGCCAAACAAGCCGGCCAACCGCTGATTCGCGACTTTAACGGCGCGCAACAAGAAGGCGTCGGCATCTATCAGGTCACCCAAATCAACGGCGAGCGTTGCAGCGCGGCGCGCGCTTACCTGCAGCCGCACCTGCACCGGCCCAACCTCAAGGTGATCACTGGCGCAGCGGCGCGCCGGATACTGTTTACCGACAAACGCGCCACGGGCGTGGAGTACGGTAAAGACGGGCAGATTCTCCAGGTCCGCGCCCGCCATGAAGTGCTGCTCAGCGCCGGCGCCTTTCAGTCGCCGCAACTGCTGCTGCTCTCGGGAGTGGGCGACAGCAGCCAGCTGCGCCAGGTCGGCATTGAGCCAGTGCTGCACCTGCCAGGCGTCGGCCAGAACCTGCAGGACCACCCGGATTTTGTTTTTATTTATCGGGCCAAGAGCCGCGACTTGTTCGGCCTGTCGCTGCGCGGCAGCCTGCGCATGCTCAAGGAATTTTGGCGCTACCTGAACGGCCGGCGCGGCATGCTGACCAGCAACGTCGCCGAGGGCGGCGCCTTTCTCAAGACCGACCCGACCCTACCGGCGCCGGACGTGCAACTGCACTTCGCCACCGCCCTGGTGGAAAACCACGCCCGCACCATTCGCCTGGGCCATGGCTACTCCTGCCATGTGTGCCTGCTGCGGCCAAAGAGTCGCGGCACGGTGAAACTGCGCAGCGCCAACCCGGATGACTCGCCATTGATCGACCCGAATTTTCTCGGTGAACCGGACGATCTCGAAGCCATGGTTAAAGGCTTCAAACTGACCCGCCAGATCATGGATGCCCCGGCCTTGGCCGGGCAGCGGCATGCCGAGTTGCACACTGACAACGTGCGCAGTGATGAACAAATTCGGCAGATCCTGCGCGAGCGCAGCGATACGGTTTACCACCCGGTGGGCACCTGCATGATGGGCCAGGGCCCGCTGGCGGTGGTCGATGCCGAGCTGCGCGTGCACGGCCTGCAAGGCTTGCGGGTGGTGGACGCCTCGATCATGCCAACCCTGATCGGTGGCAATACCAACGCCCCCTCGATGATGATCGCCGAGAAAGCCGCAGACCTGATCCGCACCAGCCACACCCCCGCCTCAGCGACTGATCGGGTATAACTTCAAACAGTCAAAACCACAGGCGTTAACTAGCGCGAGCAACCAGGAGAATAACAATGAGTGGGACAGAATTTCGCAATCGGGTGGTGGTGATTACCGGCGCAGGCTCGGGGATTGGCCGGGCACTGGCGCTGCAGTTTGCTGCGGCCGGCGCCCGCTTGGCACTGTCGGACGTTAACCGTACGGGGCTGGATGAAACCCTGGCCATGCTGGCCGCCGGTTGCGAGGCGCGCGGCTACAGCGTCGATGTATCGTCACGCGAGGCAGTCTTTGCCCATGCGCAAGCAGTGCAACGCGATTTTGGCACCGCGCACCTGCTGATCAACAACGCCGGCGCCGCCCTGGTCGGCACCATCGCCCACACCAGCATCGAAGAGTTCGAGTGGCAGATCGGCATCAACCTGTGGGGCGTGATCTACGGCACCAAGGCCTTCTTGCCGATGATGCTGACGCAACGCGATGGCTGCATCGTCAATATCTCCAGCGTCTTCGGCCTGGTGGGTTTCCCCTTGCAAGGCGCCTACAACATCTCCAAGTTCGGCGTGCGCGGCTTTACCGAATGCCTCTGGACCGAGCTGGAGGGCAGCGGCGTGCGAGCGGTGTGCGTGCACCCCGGCGGGATCAAAACCAACATCGACAAGGCCGCACGGCTGGTCCAAGCGGCCGGTAAGGAAGAGTCTATTTTCGCCAAGCTTGGCGATAAAATGCTGATCACCCCGCCAGAAGACTGCGCCGCCGACATCATCCAGGGCGTGCTCAGTGGCAAACGACGGATTCTCACCGGCAACAAATCCAGCACCCTGCACTGGTTGTCACGGCTGCTGCCCAACAGCTATCCGGCACTCATCCGCTTGCTCGCCCGTTAAGCCGACGAAAAACCCATGTCCCAGTTACCTGTTGCAGACCTTGTTTTGTAGGGTGGGCTTTAGCCCACCAGCACTGCGTAAGAACCTTGGTGGGCTAAAAACCACCCTAGGTTTTGCATCCAACCGGTAACTGATACAGAGCCGACGAAGAACCGCCTGCAACACATCACGGGCTAGGCACCGGCATGTCCCGCGACTTTGGTCTGATTGGCCAGATGGGCTGCCTACTGCTAGGGTCAACCTGGCTTGGGACAGACTCATCAGGTTATTGATCCGCAAGCAATTCTCCCGACGGCGCGACACTCGCGCCGTCGCCTGCCAAGCCGTCCAGATCACCGCCTTATTTCACTGCCGCACAGCACCCGCACGGGTTCAACTGGCCAGCCGGCCTGCCCGTTGATTTGATCGCCGCTCAAGGCCATCGACTCAGACCTCTAGCACCCAATGAGTAAAACCATCATGTCGAGATCAACATCTAAAGGGCTGCCCGTTCAATTACGCCGCAGCCTATTGGCACTGGGTTGCACACTGCTCGCCGTGTCGAGCAGCAATGCGAGCGCCGAGCCATCAGCGGCATCCAAGATGCCGGACTCCGCTCTGTATATCGGCTTTGGCGCCAGCGCTAATTCGGTAGATTTTAATGATCAGGACATCCAGGCCACCGGAATTTCCGACACCTACGACACCACCAGCGGCGCCCTGCTTGCTTCCGGGTCTGCGGGCGGGCCAGCGGTTGATCTGAGCATGGACTCGCAGTCGTCATTGTCCCCGACGCTGCAACTGGGCTACTTCCAGCATTTTGACAACAGCCAATGGCTGTGGGGGGCAAAATTCTCGTACAACTATTTATCGACCAGCTCCACCACCAAAAACTTCCTGATTCCCCAGTACGGTGCTTTCGGCGCCACGCCCTTTACTGGCAATGCCGTGGTGCATTCGTTTGAAACCGAAATCAAGCATCAGATTTCTCTCGTACCCTACATCGGCCATTCCTTTGCCAATGGTTTTGTCTACGCGGGTGCAGGCCCGACCCTGTCGCAAATCAATACCAAAATTGATGGTTTGATTGGCTTTGCCGATATCAACGGCACGCGCACCGACATTTCCGGGCAACCGAGTAATTTCTCCAGCTCGCAATGGTCCCATGGCGGGATTGGCACACTGGGCGGCACGTACTTCTTGGACTCATCCTGGTTCCTGGATTTCAACTACAACTACGCCGTAACCGAGAACCGCACCGCCCGTTACAGCGAACCTTTTACCAACCCGACGCCGACCAAGACCTACACCGGGACACTGATCGGCAGCACCTCCGGCAGCGTCACGACCCAATCGGTTGCGCTGTCGATTAACAAGGCATTTTGAAGCTATCGACGAACCCCGCGAGAAGAGGCTCTTGCAGCTATCGGCGCCAACGTCTTGGGATTCACATTTCCGGCCGGCTATAAATCCCATAGCTAAAACCTATTTGCTCGGTCAGCACCCAGACACCAAGCTGGGTTGACCGTTAGGTAAAAACATCCAAGGAGAGAAGCATGTCAACCGAAGCAAAATGCCCGTTCTCGGGCGGCGCTGGTAAACAGACAGTGGCTGGTGGTGCACCGACGAACGCAGACTGGTGGCCCAATCAACTCAACCTGAAGATCTTGCATCAACACTCGCCACTGTCCAATCCCATGGGCGTGGCGTTCAATTACACCGAGGCATTCAAAAGCCTCGACCTGGATGCCGTGATCAAGGACCTGCATGCCCTGATGACCGATTCGCAGAGCTGGTGGCCGGCCGACTTTGGCCACTACGGCCCACTGTTCATCCGCATGGCCTGGCATGGCGCCGGGACTTACCGCACCGGCGACGGCCGTGGCGGTGCCGGTACTGGCCAGCAACGCTTCGCGCCCCTGAAC
>JAIERD010000540.1 GCA_019747155.1 Pseudomonadaceae bacterium | reverse complement strand
GTGGCCGGCGAGTGGCCAAGCTGTACAGCAGCACTCTATTTGCCTGCCGTCACTGCCTGCGCCTTAACTACGCGAGCCAGCAAGCGAACAAGAGCGACCGGGCCGCCGATAGATCGCGGAGTCTGCGCCGCGCCCTAGGCTGCAATGAAGGGTTCTTGCTCACTTCTGCCGAGTGCATCGCCAAACCCAAAGGTATGCACTGGCGGACGTTTGACCGGAGGCTTGACCAGCTCAAGCGAGTGGATGCCGTGGCCCTGGCGGATGCTGTCGCCATGCTCGCCATTATTGATCGAAGTGTGGGGCGCGCGCAGTCTGCCCTAGCCCGCTGCTGAACCTGTCAAAACATGACATTCAATCGAGCACATGCCCGGCCTAACCGCTGGGCTTTTGTTTGTCTGGTGTGTGGTAACGCTGCAACGGCTCGCCTGTCGCCGTGCTGAACCATAACCGCATCATGGTTTACATGGTGCCGGTCAATCACCTTGACCAGATAGCAAAACAGCCCCCTCGCGCGCACGCGCGTTTGTCCGGTGAATAGCAACAAGATCGCAGCAAGGTAACGCCGGCCATGCACACGGTTAGGCCGCAGCTAGAGGGGGTACTTTTCGTTTTAGGGGCATTTTTAGGGGCATCGCAACACACGCAAAACACGCAAGCCCAACAAGTATAAAGCTCTTAGCCTTTGGTTCGATTCTGTCTCCGACCACAAATACCGAGAAACCCCAAGCGAAGTTAAATTCCTTGGGGTTTTTTATTGGCTGCGATTTATCACCATCCAGCAGCCCGCTAACGCAGTGCCGCATCGCGACTCTGCAGCAACGCCTCGAATTCGGCCAACGGCAGCGGTCGGCTAAACAGATAGCCCTGAAACACCCGGCAGTCATAGTTGAGCAGCAGGCTGCGCTGCGCTTCGGTTTCGACGCCTTCGGCAATCACCTCGAGGCCGAGGTTATGGGCCATGCCGATGATGGTTTTGACGATCACCGCATCGCCGGAGTCGGTGACTATGTCGCGCACAAAGGACTGGTCGATCTTCAGCTGATCGAACGGTAAACGCTTGAGGTAAGACAGCGACGAATAGCCGGTACCGAAATCGTCCATCGAGAAGCGCACCCCCAAGGCCCGGAGTGCGTGCATCTTGGCGATCACTGCCTCGACGTTATCGAGCACCAGGCTCTCGGTCAGCTCCAGCTTGAGTCTGGCCGGATCGACCCCGCTGCTGCGCAGGGCGCTGCGTACCACGTCAACAAAGTCGGCCTGGCGGAACTGCCGGGCGCTGACATTCACCGACAATGGCAAGGCACTGGCCAGTGGGTGGGTTTGCCAGGCTTTAAGTTGCCCACAGGCGTGTTCGAGCACCCACTGGCCGATCGGCAAAATCAGCCCGTTGTCTTCGGCCAGCGGAATAAACTGCGCCGGCGAGACCATGCCGCGCTGCGGATGCTGCCAACGCAGCAGCGTTTCGGCGCCGACCACGCAGCCCTCGCGATTAATTTGCGCCTGGTAATACAGCTGCAACTGCCCTTGCGGCAAGGCGGCGCGCAGCTCGCCGGCCAGTTGCGCGCGGGCCTCAAGGGTGGCCTGCATGGCCGGATCAAAAAACACTAACGCGTTGCGGCCGGTATTTTTTGCCGAGTACATGGCCGCGTCGGCGCATTTAAGCAGCTCACCGACATCCTGCAGCTTGCCGCTAAACAGGCTGACGCCAATGCTGGCGGTGCAGTGATACTCATAGCCGTCCAGCACATAGGCCTGACTGAGGCTGCTCAGTAGCTGCCCGCCGACCTGGGCAACCTGCGCCGCCGCACTCGCGCCCTCTTTCGCCAAGCCTTGCAGCATCACCACGAATTCATCGCCGCCCAGGCGCGCCACGCTGTCGTCACCACGCACGGCGGCGCGCAGACGCTGCGCGACCTCCTGCAACAGCAAATCGCCGACGACATGGCCCTTGGAGTCATTCAGCACCTTGAAGTTATCCAAGTCGATAAACAGCAAGGCGCCACAGTTGCCGCTGCGCGCGCTGGCCGTTAGCGCATGTTGCAGTCGGTCCAGCAGCAAACGGCGGTTCGGCAGCCCGGTGAGGGCATCAAAAAAGGCCAGCTGCTCAATCTCGGCTTCGGCCTGTTTGCGCTCGGTAATGTCGCGCGACAAGACGATAAAGCGCGGCCCTTCGAGCAGATTGGTGTTTTTGCGCGCCACCGACAATTCAAACCAACAGTCGCCCTGCTTGAGTGACAGGCACAATTGCGCCCCCTGCGAGGAACCATGCTCGGCCGCTGCCGCCAGCGCATCCATCACCACCTGCGCGGATTGCGCCGGCATCACCTCATGCACGGTATGCCCGAGCAACTGCCCGGGCGGCGCCGCCAACAGCTCGGTGCGCCGGGCACGATAATCCCAATAGCGCCCGTCCGCATCCAGCTCAAACATCAAATCGGGAATCGCCTCTAGGGTGGCGGCCAGATGGTCGCGCGACTGTTCAATCAGCTGATTGGCAGTGGTCAGCGCCGCCAGCGCCGAATTCAATTCGCGCGTATTGATTGCCACGCGACGGCCCAACATGCGGTTCCAGACCACCAACAACAGTGCCAACACGCTCAGCGCCGCCAGCACGTAGGCCACGTTGCGCGCCAACAGCAACGCCGCATTGTCGGCAGTGGACAGCGCCGCGCCCAGCCATTTTTGCTCTATGGCTTGCAGCTCGGCGGCGGGTAATTCGGCGAAACCCGCTTCTACCAACTGCAGCAAGGCCTCATCGCCCTTGCGCACCGCCCGGTGAAAGGCGCCCACATAAAGCGGTGCGGAAAAGCGAAACTGACTGGCCATGCCCAGCTTGTTGCTGAAGTACACCGCCGGCGGTTTATCGATGCACAGAATCAGCGCCTCACCCTGGCTGGCGGCGAGCACCATCGACTCATAGCTTGGATAGCGCTTGAGGTGTTCAACCCCGTGGGCTTGCAGGGTGTCGATGCAGGCATCGCCGTCTTTGACGCCAACGCTAAAGCCGCGCAAGGAGTCGGCATCGGTGATACCGCCAAGACTCTTATGAAACAGAATCGGCACCTCGATGCTCGCGTACGGCGCCGAGAAGGCATAAATCAGCTTGCGCGGTTCGGTCTCAAAGATGGTGTCGATGACATCGGCCTGGCCGCTTTCCATCAGCTGCTTGGCTTTGCCCCAATCCATCGCCTGCAGATTGACGGCAATCCCGGTGTGCGCCGACCACAGCGCCCAGCTGTCTTTCAGGATGCCCTGCAGTTGGCCGCTAGAATCGCGAAAGATATACGGCGGGTAGTTGTCGTCCATCGTCACGGTGATCGACGTCGGCCGCGCCAGTGCGGCGCTCGCACCCAGACTAAACAGTAGGCTCGCCAAGATTAACGCGCCCAACAACATGCGCAGCAACGGCTGCCGATGGCGGTAACAGCTGATTTGACCGGCGAGCAAGCGCATTCGTTTTATCCGTCCATACCGCACAGGGTGCTGAGCCTACAGCACGTAGCAACACCTGAACCAACCTAAAGCCAAGCGCCCCCAGTGAGTCTGGTTTACCGCGCCCAGTCGTCAAGTTTGCGCGGGCAATCTGGGTAACGGCAGCGGCATTTTGTCTTGGCGCGACAGCCAGCTTTGACGATGCGACAAACCGCCACACGGCCAGCACTTAGCGCTGCTAGCCGCTTGGCGGGGCAAGAACCGCTATGCTAGCTTGACGCCGCGCAAGGATGCTCATCAAGCCCGCCTGAGCGCATCCGAATAAGAAGAGGACACCCCATGGCCGAGGCCACGCCCGCGCTAGAAATTCGCAACCTGCACAAGCGCTACGGCGACCTGGAGGTGCTTAAAGGCATCTCGCTGACCGCCCGCGACGGCGATGTCATCTCGATTCTCGGCTCCTCGGGCTCTGGCAAATCGACCTTCTTGCGCTGCATCAACCTGCTCGAGAATCCCCATCAAGGGCAAATTCTGGTCGCCGGCGAAGAGCTCAAACTCAAAGCGTCGCGAAATGGCGATCTGGTCGCCGCCGACAATAAGCAAATCAATCGGCTGCGCAGCCAGATCGGCTTCGTGTTTCAGAGCTTTAATCTGTGGCCGCACATGAGCGTGCTCGACAATATCATCGAGGCGCCGCGCCGCGTTTTGGGGCAAAGCCGGGCCGAGGCCACCGAAGTGGCCGAAGCCTTATTGGCCAAAGTCGGCATTGCCGACAAGCGCCACGTCTATCCCGGGCAATTGTCTGGCGGCCAACAACAACGCGCCGCCATCGCCCGCACCCTGGCCATGCAGCCGAAAGTGATACTGTTCGATGAGCCGACTTCGGCCCTCGACCCTGAGATGGTCCAAGAAGTGCTTAGTGTTATTCGCGCGCTCGCCGACGAAGGCCGCACCATGTTGCTGGTTACCCACGAGATGAACTTTGCCCGGCAGGTTTCCAGCGAGGTGGTGTTTCTCCACCAAGGGCTGGTTGAAGAGCAAGGCACTCCCGAGGAAGTATTCAACAACCCGAGTTCGGCGCGCTGCAAACAGTTCATGTCCAGCAATCACTAACGGAGCAACAACGCATGCAGAACTACAAAAAAATCTTGCTCGCCGCTGCCGCTACTCTGGCATTTGCCAGCAGCGCCATGGCCGCCGAAAAAATCAAGATCGGCACCGAAGGCGCCTACCCACCGTTTAACCTGATCGACTCCAGCGGCAAGCCCGGCGGCTTCGATGTGGACATCGCCATGGCCCTATGCGCGCAAATGAAAGCCGAGTGCGAAGTGGTCACCTCCGACTGGGACGGCATCATCCCGGCACTGAACGCGAAAAAATTCGACGCTATCGTCGCCTCCATGTCGATCACCGACGAGCGCAAGCAAGCCGTCGATTTCACCGACGCTTACTACACCAACAAGCTGCAGTTTATTGCACCTAAAGGTGGCGACTTCAAAGTCGACAAAGCCAGCCTCAAAGGCAAAGTCATCGGTGCCCAGCGCGCGACCATCGCCGGCACTTGGCTGGAAGACAACATGGCTGGCATCGTTGAAATCAAACTCTACGACACCCAGGAAAACGCTTACCTCGACCTCAGCTCCGGTCGCGTCGACGGTGTGTTGGCCGACAAGTTCGTCAACTGGGAATGGCTCAAGAGCGAAGCCGGCAAAGGCTTCGAATTCAAAGGCGATCCAGTCTTCGACAACGACAAAATTGGTATCGCAGTGCGTAAAGGCGACCCTCTGCAAGGCAAGCTGAACACCGCCCTGAAGGCCATCGTTGACGACGGCACGTACCAGAAAATCAATGCCAAGTACTTCCCGTTCAGCATCTATTGATGCCTGACCGGCGCAGCCCACACGGCTGCGCCGGCTCCACGTAGTAACCTCTGATGACCTTTGACCTCTACGGCTTCGGCCCACAGCTCGCCGCTGGCACGCTGATGACCATCAAGCTGGCGCTCGCCGCGCTCGCGCTGGGCTTGGTGCTCGGCTTGCTCGGCGCACTGGCTAAAACCTCTCCGCACAAGTGGCTGCAATGGCTTGGCGGCACCTATTCGACCATAGTGCGCGGCATCCCGGAGTTGCTCTGGGTACTGCTGATTTACTTTGGCACTGTCAATCTGATGCGCAGCTTCGGGGAGATTATCGGTCTCGACGACTTGGCCCTCAGCGCGTTTGCCGCCGGCACCATTGCCCTCGGCCTGTGTTTTGGCGCCTACGCCACGGAAGTCTTTCGTGGCGCCATCCTGTCTATTCCGCGCGGCCAACGTGAAGCAGGGCAAGCCTTGGGGCTATCGAAAGCACGGATTTTCTGGCGAGTCATCTTGCCGCAAATGTGGCGCATCGCCCTGCCGGGCCTGGGCAACCTGTTTATGATTTTGATGAAAGACACCGCGTTGGTCTCCGTCATTGGCCTGGAAGAAATCATGCGACGCTCGCAGATCGCCGTTAGCGTCAGCAAGCAGCCGTTCAACTTCTTCATGATCGCCGCGCTGATTTATCTCAGCCTCACCGTGCTGGCCATGACCGCCATGTATTTCCTTGAAAAACGCGCTGGCCGCGGCATCCGACGGAGCGCCTGATGAACTGGGACATAATTATCAAGTACCTGCCACGCCTGTTTGACGGCGCGGTCTTGAGCTTAGAGTTGGTGGCAATTGCGGTGCTGGCCGGTTTGATCCTGGCCATCCCGATAGGCATCGCCCGCGCCTCGCGGCACTGGTATATCCGTGCCCTGCCCTATGGCTATATGTTCTTCTTTCGCGGCACGCCGCTGCTGGTGCAACTGTTCTTGGTCTACTACGGTTTGGCCCAGTTCGATGCCGTGCGCCAAGGGCCGCTATGGCCGATTCTGCGCGACCCGTTCTGGTGCGCCACCATCACCATGACCCTGCACACCGCCGCCTATATCGCCGAGATTCTGCGCGGTGCCATCCAGGCCATTCCCGCCGGCGAACTGGAGGCCGCGCGCGCGCTGGGCATGTCAAAAACCCAGACGCTGTTTTTCATCACCCTGCCACGCGCCACCCGCATCGGCCTGCCGGCGTACAGCAACGAAGTGATTCTGATGCTCAAGGCCAGCGCCCTGGCCAGCACCATCACGCTGCTGGAGCTGACCGGCATGTCGCGAACCATCATCGCCCGCACCTACCTGCCGGTTGAGATATTCTTCGCCGCCGGCATGTTCTACCTGCTGATCGCCTACCTGATGGTGCGCGGCTTCAAGCTGCTGGAACGCTGGTTACGGGTAGACGCCTGCCAAGGGCGCTAATAGCGGCTAAAGATATTCTGCAGACAGTAAGGGCGGGCATCGGCGGACGTAGGGCGGACTCAGGAGCGCAGCGAACAGTCCGCCAGCCCAGCGAAATAACGACAGTCCGCCCTCTTGCACCCAGTCATTAGCTCTTTACTCATCCGACGCCCGCTCACCAAGGCTTTTATGCAAGTTCTCCCCCTTAGCGGCCCCGCACTGCTGCAGCGCTTCCAAGCACTCGACAGCTTCCTGCTCAGCCATCAACACCTCTGGCGGCCCAAACCCTTCACCGAGCGGCAACTGCCTTGGGAAAACCAGCACCCAGAACTGGCCGCGTGGCTGCGCAGCCGCTCGCTGGCCGAGGCCGAAGCCGCCCATAACCATCCAGAACTGCTCACCGCGCCTGCGCCGTTCAGCGCAATCGCCACGCAAGCCATCGTCCTCAGCGCGGTCGGCGCCTTGCCCAGCACAGCGCGCCCGGCACCAAACCCACGGCTGAGTGCCGGCGTGCCGGGGCGCAAATGGCAACAAATTAGTGCCTTTGCCGATTGCCTACAGTTCCAGCAAACCCCAAAACACTGGCTCGACTGGTGCGCCGGCAAAGGTCATCTCGGCCGCCTGCTGGCCCAAGACGGTAGCGCCTTGAGCTGCCTGGAATACGACCCGGCACTGGTCGAAGCCGGCCAGCAACTCAGCCAGCGCGCCGGACTAAAAGCCCAACACCATCGGCAAGACGTATTCAGCGCCGACACTGTCTCTTATTTGCACGCCGAACACAGCCCGGTCGCCCTGCATGCCTGCGGCGACCTGCACGTGCGCCTGCTGCAACTGGCCAGCAGCGCCGGCTGCAAGCAACTAGCAGTCGCCCCCTGCTGCTACAACCGCATCAGTGCCGACAACTATCAACCGCTCTCCATTGCCACCCAGGCCTCGGCGCTGCGACTCAGTAAAGAAGACCTTGGCCTGCCACTCAGCGAAACCGTCACCGCCGGCGCCCGCGTGCGCCGCCAGCGCGACAGCTCAATGGCCCGGCGCCTGGCATTCGACCACCTGCAACGCGAACTAAGCGGGGCCGACCAGTACCTGCCCACTCCCTCTCTGCCCGCCGCCTGGCTGGACAAAAGCTTCGCCGACTATTGCCATGACCTGGCCGCACTCAAAGACCTGCCAGCTCCGCCAGCCCGCGACTGGGCCGCACTGGAAACTCTCGGCTGGCAGCGACTGGCCCAGGTACGCAACCTCGAACTGCTTCGTGGACTGTTTCGCCGCCCGCTCGAACTCTGGCTACTGCTCGACCGCGCCCTCTATCTACAGGCCCAGGATTACCGAGTCAGCCTCGGCACCTTCTGCGCCCCGCAGCTCTCGCCAAGAAACCTGCTGCTGCTGGCCGAGCGAAATTAACTTACCCACAATATCTGTGGATAACTGTGTTGATGAATTCTGCACAACCGCCGCAAAGCCCTGAAAATAAAGGCCGCCGCTGCGCTGAGCGTTTTTCGATCAAATAAAAAAACCAATAAAAACAGCATCTTGCAGATTGACGTGAATAGCATCACAAAACCCTAACCTCCCCGTTCAAGCCCCATGGGTTTTGTGCATAACGTTTTCAGACAAAACCCGCGCACATAACGTAAATGTAAAAAATGGTTTACTCAGGCAAGCAAATCGCTATACTTGCGCGCCACAAATGCCGGTATAGCTCAGTTGGTAGAGCAACTGACTTGTTATCAGTAGGTCCCGAGTTGGAC
>JAIERD010000148.1 GCA_019747155.1 Pseudomonadaceae bacterium | reverse complement strand
TGGTGGAGGGCTGACGGCCCTGGCGCTGTCGCTTGTAGGCGCACTCCGAAGTGGGATTGGTGTTGGTTGATGGCGTGTTCGGCCCGCACGCGGTCCCTGTAGGAGCGGACTTGTCCGCGAAACGATGGCGCCGTCACCACCAAGCTCGCCAACCACTGCGGTCAAGCTCTCGTAGGAGGGGCTTTAGCCGCGATGTTGTTGCCGTTGTTTTGAGTGCTGCATCCGAACGCCGCACTGATGTTGATTGATCGAATGGTTGATTCGCTTCGCTCACCCTTCGGGCCAGCCTTCGGCTGTTACTCCGCTTCGCTGCGTTTCGCCCTTACGGCGTCTCACTTTTGGCAGTCGCCCCAAAAGTAAGCAAAAAGTCTTGCCCCATGCATCCGGGTCTCGCTGCGCTCAACTTGATTCGCTTCGCTCACCCTTCGGGCCAGCCTTCGGCTGTTACTCCGCTGCGCTCCGTTTCCTCACTCCATCATTGCTCCGTGGGCACGCTGCGACGGGCCATCCATGGCCCAACGCAGCTCTCGGCTTTGGCGTCCTGCGTCGCCCTACCTCCTGCATCCTTGCAGTCGTCGCGGCATCCTGCCGCTCAACCCACTGCACACCGATTCCGTTCGGCCTGCTGAAAGGGGCGTTTGCCCTGGCTCTGATAGATGATTATGGCTGCACAGCGAGCAGGCTTTGGCCTTGTAGGATGGGTTGAGCAGAGCGATACCCATGCAGACGCTAGGGCGGCGGGCGAGGGGCGCAGGGTTTGAAGCGGGCTGTTAAGCGTTTTACTATCCGGACCATTAGCCCACGCCAGCCAGGCGTGGGCAGTTGATGAATCACGGCGGCCTTATGACTCACTCCATGTCTTTGTACAGCGCGCTGGCCTTTGTGGCCGCTGAGTTGAATGTCTATTTACGCCAGCAATTGCAGGTGAGCGAGGACCTGGTGCTGCTGGCGCCGCTGGTCGAGGCGGACGGCAGTCAGACGCCGGGTTTGGACAATAAGTTGAGCTTCTCCCTGCTCAATGTGGCGCTCGAACCCGGCGTTTCAGGTGCGTTGGCGGGAGCTGCGGGAGCAGGGCGGGCGCCGGCTAATTTGAACCTTGAGGTGCTGATTGCGGCGAGTTTCAGTGGGCGCAATTACCCCCAGGGGTTGGCGCTGCTGTCGGCGGTGATGGGCTTTTTTCAGGCCGCGCCACTGTTTAATCGCCAGCGGTTTGCCGCCTTGCCCGAGGGCATCGAGCTGATCAGCCTGGAGCTGCGCAGCCTCAGTCATGCCGAGCTACAGCAATTGTGGACGGCGCTCAACACCGGCTATCGGCCGTCGTTGCTCTACAAGGTGTGGGTGCTGGCGGCGGGCTGAGGCCCGGCCACCTCAGCGCGCCACGGCCTGGCAGTTGTCGGTTTGGGCCATGGCCGGATGCGCGGGTAAAACACACAGTCACCTTCGATTTAACGCGCCGGGCCCCAGTGCGGGCTCTGCTGCGCGGCTTGCAGCCGGATTAGCGGGCTTGGTCGCACGGCGCAGCCTTTGCTTGGCGCCGGTGTCGGGGCTGTCCGCTGGGCTGTGCCGGCGGTTTTAGGCGGCGTGGCCGGGGAACTCGCAGCGCGGTTCGGCGGTCGGAGGCTGTGCGCGTGCTGTCGGCGCGGCTGTTGTTTGATTCTGATTTGGTGGCTTTTTAGCGGGCCAGTTTTCGCCAAAATTCTTAGTTCGGTGGGCATTTAGCGGTGCGGTCTGAGGCGTTGCCTCGGGCTTTTATTGGCTATGTCTCCGTTATGCGTTGAGTGCAAAACGTAGGGTGGGCTTTAGCCCACCCTACAAAATTGGCGTTCAACAGGTAACGAGTACAGAGCTTTTCTATGCTGCATGCCGACCAATAATCGCGAGTATTGAATATGTTGGAACAATCTTTAAAGCAGTTGGAACAGTTGGTGACTGACCTGGTACAGGCCAATCAAAGCCTGCACAGCGACAACGCGCAGTTAACCGCCCAGTTACAGCAGATCAAGGAAGAGAACGAAAGCTTGCAGCTCAGCGCCCTTGAGCAAGACGATCAGCACAGCGCCACCATCGCGCGGATTCAGGCCTTGGTGGCCGTGGCCTCGGCCGGCAGCGGCGGCGCTTCGAATGCGGGTAACCCATGAGGAAAGATGGCGCCGGGGTGACGCTGATCAACATTCTCGGCTGCGACTACAGCGTCAAGGCGCCTGCCGGCCAAGACCAGACCTTGGTGGCAGCGGGGCAGTTGCTGCAGCAGTTGTTGGCCGAAACCAAGGCGCAGGCACCGGCCCTGGTGCGTGACAAGTTGCTGGTGATGACCGCGCTGAAAATCTGCGCCCAATTGCAGGCGCAGCAGTACAACCGCCAGCAGGGCGTGGCGCAGATCGAAGCGCAGGTCAGCGCCCGTATCAATGCCATCGCCCAGCTGATTCAGCCAGCTTAGGGCTGGCTTGGGCTCAGTACAGTGACTTGATCACGTTGATGCCTTTGTTCAGCACTTCGCGCCAAGCCAGGCGGGTGTTGCCGTCGCAGAGTTGGTCGTGTTCGGTGATGGCTTTGAGCAGCGCGTCGAGCCACAGGTTGTAGAGCTCTGGGTGAATATCCAGGCCGCCGCGTGCGTGACTGCAACCGAGGGCGCGCAGTTTGGTGTCGGGCATGCCACGCGCGTGCATGACCAGATTGAGGATGCCGTGGCGCAGTAACTGCTTTTGCGCGGTCATGTCGGTGTCGGCGAACTTGGCGCGCACCTCTGCCGAGCTGGTGAGGAAGTACAGGTAGAAGGTGTCTAAAAAACCATTGCTGGCGCAGCAGCGGCCATAGCTTTGCATAACGATATCGGCGGAATTCATGGGGCTCCAAGGGTTTGGCGGTAACGCAGGTCGGCGGCCAGTGCGGCTGGTCGGGTGCGTCTAAGGTCGCGCAAACTACCGGAATAGAGCGTCAAAGCACAAGTTAATCAATGGTCTTAGGCGGCTTTAGCTGATCGCTTGCGCAGCTATTGACTGCTAGGTCGCGATGGATTCGATGGCGATGTTCGGTTAATGCTTGAAACGCTACCTGTAGGAGCGGCCTTGGCCGCGATGCGCTGTGCGCTACGCTAAACCTTGGAGTTGTGCAGCGCTTGCGGCCCTATCGCGGCCAAGGCCGCTCCTACGAAGAGCTGTTCCGCTCAGATCAAGACGATTATCACTAACGCAGTTATCGCCAGGTTTAAGGCCAGCCTGCGCCTGCTCGCACGCTTGTTAGGGTGCTTGAACAGGCGCTGTACTCAAACGCTGATGAGCTGCTCACTGAGGTGGCTGGCGCTGTCATTGGCGCTGTCGCTCAGTGGGTTTGGCTGCGGTTGCTCGGCAACGCCGGCTAAAAACTCATCGCCCCAGCGGCGGATGTCGTTGTAGCTGACGATGTCGTACAGCTCGCGCAGTCGCGCCTGGGCCTCGATCTTGGGCATGTTGAGGGCCTGATAGCAGACTTGCACCATGTCCGCTGGATCGTGGGGATTGGTCAGCAGGGCGCCTTTGAGTTCGGCTGCCGCGCCGGCAAATTCCGACAGCACCAGCACTCCGCAGCCGCCGAGCAAACCCTGGGCGGCGACGAACTCCTTGGACACCAGGTTAAGGCCGTCGCGCAGCGGGGTAATCCACATCACGTCGGCCATGGCGTACCAGGCGCTGACTTCTTCAAAGGGCAGGCTGCGAAAGAACAGTTGCAGGGGCGTCCAGCCGATGCGCGCGAAGCGGCCGTTGATGCGTCCGGCGACTTGCTCGATCTGCCCTTGCAGCTCGTCATAGATGGTCATTTCTTTGGCCGCCGGTACGCAGACGCAGACCAGGGTGACCTTGCGCAACAGTTCGGGGTTTTCCGCCAGCAAGCGCTCGTAGGCTTGGAGTTTTTCCAGGGTGCCTTTGGTGTAGTCGAGGCGCTCGACCGAGAGGATCAGTTTGACGCCGTCCAGTTCGCTGCGCAGGCGCTCCATCATCTGCTGGATTTTCGGCGCGGCTAACGCGGCGCTGACCCGCTCAAGATCCAGCCCCACCGGGTGGGCGCCGAGTTTAACCACGCGGTTGCCGGTATCCACTGCAGTGGTCATGCGCTCCAGGCCCACCGCGCAACCATAGGTGATAAAGCGCGGCGCACAGTTTTGCCGGCTGATGGTTTGTAGCGGAGTGACGCCACGGGCGGCGTCGACAAAGTTCTCGACCTGACGCGGGATATGAAAGCCGATGTAGTCGCATTGCAGCAGGCTGCCGATGATCTGCCGGCGCCACGGCAGGACGTTGAACACGTCGGCCGAGGGAAAGTAGGTGTGGTGGAAAAACGCGATGCGCAGATCCGGGCGCAGCTCGCGCAGGTAGCCGGGGACCATCCACAGGTTGTAGTCGTGCAGCCAGACAATCGCGCCTTCGGCGGCTTCCTGGGCGGTGCGTTCGGCGAAGGCGCGGTTGACCTTGAGGAACACCTGCCAGTCGTCTTCGCGAAACTGCGCGCGCTCCCAGAAGGTGTGCAGCGTCGGCCAGAAGGCTTCCTTGGAGAAGCGCTTGTAGAAGATGTCGACCTCTTCCTTGCTCAGCGGCACGCGGGCGGCGGTGAGCTTGGGGTAGCGCTCGGCATCCACGGTGGTGTGGGTCTCGAAGGGTTCGTCGGCCTCGGCGTCTTCATGCTCGGCCCAGGCCACCCAGGAGCCTTTGCGGCCATCGCCGAAGAAGCTCAGCAGGGTCGGGATGATGCCATTCGGCGAGGTCGGGCGGCGGCGCTGCAATTTGCCCGCGACCCGATGCTCTTCATAGGGCAGGCGGTGGTAGACCATCACCAGATCCGATTTGCCCGGTGGCAAGGCCAGCCGTTGTTCGGCGGCGATCCCGCTTTCGCCGAGAAAGCCAAAATGCACTATGGCTTCGAGAATGCCGCCACAGCCTGGCCGCTTGGCGTGGAAGATTCGTGAGTGACGGGCCGTGGCCTGCAACAGCGCGGTTTCGGCGGCGCCGACACACACGCCTTTGAACTGGCCGCTGAGCATGCTGAGGTCGTTGAGGGTGTCGCCGGCGGTCAGCACCTGGTCGATGTCCAGCTCCAGCCAGTCGATCAGCGCCTGCAGACTGCTGCCTTTGTTGACACCCTTGGGGAGAAAGTCGAGGTAGCGTTCGGCCGAGTAGAGCAGGTCGCAACCCAGGGCTTCGGCCGCCGCCAGCAGGGCCGGATTGGCGGCTTGTTCGGGGCTGCAGTAATACGAGCAGCGGCGCATCTGCGGGATGTCCTGGCGCTCCAGACCGAAGCTTTCGATGGCGCTGGCGACTTGGCTTTCACCGGGCCAGAGGGCGTCGACTGCGCCTTGCAGCGGTTGGATCAGTTGCAGGCTGTCGCCATGCACGAGGCTCGCGCCAACGTCGGCGATGATGAAGTCCGGTTGCGGCAGGGTCGGGTCGGCCAGCAAGGGCAACACCGACTCCAGACTGCGGCCGGTGACATAGGCCAGGCGGATTTCCGGGTGCGCGGCGAGGGTTTGGTAAAGGCTCAAGCGGTCGGCGGGATTGCCGGCGAGAAAGGTTCCATCAAGATCGGTGGCAAGTAACATGCGCTGTCTCCTGTCCATGCGGACTGCGTTGACGCGCCGACCTGGGCCGACGAGCTGAGTGGCGGGTCGTGTCGACCCTGTTGTTATTTGGTGTTGGCTATGTCCCAGTTATATGTCGCAGACTTTGTTCTGTAGGGTGGGCTTTAGCCCACCGCATCTGAACGCAATAGAGCTGGTGGGCGCAAACCCACCCTACGTTTTGCACTCAACACGTAACGGGTACATAACCTTGTTATTGGGCGGTGCAATGTGCGCTTGGCGCACTTAAGGGGTGGCGGCGGGTGGCTGCTCGGCGGCGCTCTCGGGCTCGACGGCAAGGGTTTCGGGGATGAGTTCGAGCACCGTGTGGCTGGTGCGCAGCATCGGCATAAAGTGCCCATGGGGTTCGTTGATCAGGTCGCTGACGTGGCGCAAGCGGTAGAGCGTGTAGGCCGCCAGCAGGCTTAGGCTCACGGCGAAATGCAGCGGCAGGGCCAGGGCGCCAAATTGCTCCATCAGCAGGCCGGCCAGTAACGGGCCGCACACCGAGCCGATGCCGTTGACCATCAGTAGACCGCTAGAACCGGCGAGAATTTCATCGCTGTGCAGTTGGTCGACCATCTGTGCCACGGCCAGCGGGTAAATGGCAAAGGCCAGCCCACCCCAAATAAACATCGCAGTCAGCAACCAAGGGCCGGCCGGCAGCAGCGTCATCAGCAAGGCCACCACGACCGCCAGCACCACCACCCAGAGCAACACTTGGCGGCGGTCATGGCGGTCGGAGTAATGGCCAATCGGCCACTGCAACAGGGCGCCGCCGAGAATCGTACCGCTCATCAACAGGCCGACTCCGGGCGCATCGAAACCGCTAAGGCTGGCGTAGACCGGTGCCATGCCCCAGAACGCACCCAGGGCCAGGCCCGACAAGCCTGCGGCAGCCATGGCCACGGGTGCCACTCGGGCCAGTTGGCGCAGGTTGGTGTGCAGCATCTCGGGCATGCTCGGCTGGTTCTGCCGGGTCAGGGTGATGGGCATCAAGGCCGCGCTGATCAGCAGCGCCGCCAGCACGAACAGCACAAAGTCGCTGGGACTGGCCAGGTTCAAGAGCTGCTGGGCGGCGGCCAGCGCGCCAAGGTTGACCATCATGTAAATGGCAAACACCTGGCCACGTTTCTCGCTGGGCACCTGGGCGTTGAGCCAGCTCTCGATCACCATGTACAGGCTGACCAGCGCCAGGCCGTACAGCACCCGCAAGCCCAGCCAGACCCAAGGGTTGACCAGCAAAATATGCAGCAGCGCGGTGATGGCGGCCAGGGCGGCAAAGAAGGCAAACGCGCGGATATGCCCAACGCGGCGAACCAGCGGAATCGCCAGCCAAGTGCCAAGGAGAAAACCGACGAAGTACCCGGACATTATCAGCCCGAGCATCCCGGTGGAGTAGCCTTCGGCAACGCCACGCAGGGTCAGTAGGGTGTTAAGCAGACCGTTGCCAAGCAGCAGTAATGCAACCGCGCAAAGCAACGAGCTGATGGGAGCCATCAGAACCAACATAGCCAGCTACCCTAGGGCAGTGGCCCCCAGAGGGCAACCTTAAATCCCCGGTGGAATCCTGTTATTGTTAGATAACCTATTGATTTTAAATGATTATTAAAACTGCCGAACGGTCTTTAGCCGGCCGGGTGATGGCGCCGCTGAATGCTGCGAGTGAGCATTTGGCCCCTTTACCGGGTGGCGGCGCGGTTGAGCGGACGGTTCTCGTTGGCAGTTTTTTAGGCTATGTACCCGTTACGTGTTGCGACCGTAGTTAACGGTAAAAACGCGAAACCTGTAGGAGCGAGCTTGCTCGCGATGCTTTTGCCGTTAGTGATTTCCGTCAGGCAACCGTAGGGAACGGAAGCTTGATGATGCATTTGCGCAATCTGGATCGCCAGCAAGCTGGCTCCTACAGTTCAATCCAACCTACGTGCTTACCTCCAACATCTAACGGGTGCATAGACTTTTTTTAGATAAGCATTGCTAATCAATACCGCTAAAATTCGTCGCGTTTCATTGGCGGCTGAATCTTTAAAATGGGCCGTACCTTTACTGCCAAGTGGATTGACCTATGCAACGCGAAAGCTCATTCAATTGCACCGCCGCCGGTTTTCGGATGCCTGCCGAGTGGGAGCCGATGGCCGCTTGTTGGCTCGGCTGGCCGGTGCTGGAAAACCGTGAAGAGCTCTGGGGCAGCCATTATCAGCAGGTTTGTCGGGAATTTGCGTTGCTCGCCCAATGCATCGCCAAGTACCAGCGCTGCATAGTCACCGCGTATGAGCCGTTAGCCGAGCAGGCGCGCGAGCTCTGCGGGCCGACGGTTGAGGTGGTGGCCGCCGCCGCCGAAGACAATTGGCTACGCGATTGCGGGCCGATCTTCTTGAACGGCCCTGATAAGCAACAGATTGCAGTGGTGTATGAATTTAACGCCTGGGGCGAAAAATACAGCCCCTATGATGGCTGCAAGCAAATCGGTGGCGACATCGCCCGTTTGGCTGGCGTTGAGATCGTCCGTTCGTCGATGGTGCTGGAAGGCGGCTCCTTTTATGTAGACGGCGAGGGCACTTTGCTGACCACCGAAAGCTGTCTGCTGAACAAAAATCGCAACCCGAATATGAGCAAAGAGCAGATCGAAGCCGAGTTGATCCGCACCCTGGGTGTTACGAAAATTATCTGGCTGCCCGGCAACCCGGCGGAAACCGAAACCGATGGCCATATCGATGGCATCGCCTCGTTCACCGCCCCCGGCAAGATTTTGTTCAACTCCGCCGACGCCGACATGGGTGAGTATTACGACTGCATGATGGCCAACCGCCGTGTGCTGGAGGAGGCCACCGATGCCAAGGGCCGGCGCTTCGAGATTATCGACCTGCCAACCCCGCGCACCGACACCACCC
>JAIERD010000284.1 GCA_019747155.1 Pseudomonadaceae bacterium | reverse complement strand
ATCGGCGCCCACCGTTAAGGTGAAGATCGGCGTAACCCCGGCACTCGCCGTCAGCACGTTGCCGACCACGCTGTAGGTCAGCGCCACGCCGCCCGAGCTCAGGCCTTGATCGGTCAAGGATGCGGTGTTGCCCGACAGCCCAAAAGCGCCTGGGCCATCCGCACCAAAGTTCACCAACGCATTTAACGTCCCGGCTGCACCGCTGGCACTGGTGCCCGTGGCGTCGCCGTCGGTGATGCCGCCGGCCAGTTCGTCTTCATCAACTATGGCCAAAACGGTGGCTTCTTCACCTTGAGCTAAAACTGGGCCATCGTCATTAACCAGCACATCCAGTGATACCGTCGGCGACACATCACCATCGAGATCAAACATCCGCACAGAGAAACTTTCACCGACTTGGTCAGCGTTACCAGTGGCATTCGGATTCGTGTGATCAAGGGTGTTATCGGCGAGTGTGTAGGTCCAATTGCCTGCTGCATCAACGGTTAGGAAGCCATATTGCCCCTGAACCACACCACCGTTGGTTACGTTGACCCAGATGCCATTAACATCAAGAACTTCAACCGCTGAAATGCCATCTGGTGAATCAATAATAATCCGCCCGCTAGCCTGCTCGGCATTGCTTGCGGGATTACTGCCATCAACCAAAGCCTCTTCGTCAACCACGCCCGGTCCAACAACAATTTGCCCCTCAGAATCTTGATACTCGACCTCAAGATCAGGCGTGAAATCCGGCACTATTACAGCTGCAATTTGCGGTGTAGTAGGTGCCAGCTCAGCCGTTGGAAACTCTGGCGCAGAGCCAATCGGGCCAGTGGGGTAACCGATAGTGGGATCAACTACCTCGCCCGTTTCGCCCAGCAATACAAATGAATGCCCACCGCCTGCACCTCCCGCGCCACCTGCACCGCCGGCGCCTGGGCCAGCTGCGGTTGCTTCACCGGTTTGGGTTGGGTCAACACCGGCCTCAATGGCCGCTTGAAGTTTTTGCACATCGGTCAGGTCTTGCTGGCTCGGTGCTGCGGGAGTGGTTGCAGCTGCCGACTCCGATGACTGGTCATTATGAGCCTCGGCCAGCAACTGGGTGCTGAGCTGTTGGTGGCTATCGCGCCCCAACGTGAGTTGGCCACCACCGGCCAGGGCGATAGCAATGGAGCCCTCTGCTGCGGTTACTAATTGTTCACCGGCATATACACGATCGCCTTCGACCAAAGGTCGGCGCGTTCCATCGCTTGCGACTGCAAATGCTTCGCCTACTACTTGTCTGACGACACCAATTAACGTAGCCATGAGCCCATCCTCCGCACTACAACTGCCGACCCGCGTCGACACATCGCTTAAAAGGTCAATGCACTTTTAAACCCCGTAGGTATGCGAAGAACAAAACTGACCGAGATGGAACAACGCAGCAGTATCCAAATATACGGCGACAAAAAAATGTCGCTTCAGCCACATCGTACTACTCCACCAGATACATCCCCGCCCCTTGCGCGCACAGCGTGCTTGACCACCAAATTTTGGCTACTCAATAGGGCTAATGCCCAATCGAGCTGGTTGCTAGAGAAAACAATGTGCTGGTTTTTGCAGACTGCATAAGAATTTTTCTTCATATGGTTTGCTCCAAAATTTTCTTAGCTGCGCCAAAAATTGTTCTTAGCTGTGTAGTTACAAGCCTGAATTAGTTACGCGGGCGATCTCGCCATTAATTTGGCGACTGGAACATACCAGTACACAAGGAGAACCACCCATGCGCCGATTGACCCCCCTCTGGAGCTGTACTTGGCTGGCAATCAGCTGTTCGCAATTGCAGGCCATGACCCTTACCGATGCGATCCAAAGTACCGTTGAAACACATCCGCAAATTCAGGCCAGCCAAAATGCGCGCCTGTCTGCCGATGAAGAGGTCAAGGTTGCTAAGGGCGGCTATCTGCCCAGTGTTGATGTACTGGCTGGTTATGGCCGCAAAAATATCGACAGCCCGGCGACTCGCGGGCTAACCGGGCACAACACAGAAACAGGAACCTACGGCACCTCAGAACTGCGGCTGCGGCAGATGCTGTTTGACGGTTTCAATACGCCAAACGAAGTGGCCCGCACCGAGGCGGTAGTCAATTCTCGTGCTTATTACACCCAAGGCACTGCCGAGGCACTGGCGTTACGCACCGTTGAGGTTTACCTCGATGTACTCAAGCGTCGTGAGATGGTGACCCTGGCCACCAATAACCTGCAAGCGCACCTGCGCATGAACGACCAAATCGCATTGCGCAGTGAAACCGGGGTGGGTCGTACCGCCGACTCAGATCAAGCTGAAGCCCGCTTGGCCTTGGCGCAGAACAATCTCTATACCGAGCAAGTCAACCTAGCGGATGCCGAGACAAACTTCCTCAGTGTGACTGGCCGCAAGGCCGACGAGTTGGTCTCCCCCGCCAGCGCCAAAAGCTCAATGCCCGCCGACATTGCCGGCGCCCGACAAACAGTGGCCAGCAATAACCCGCTACTCAAATCGGCCCAGGCCGACATCCAAGCCGCCGAGAAACAGTACGAATCGGCTAAGTCACCGTTCTATCCACGCTTCGACGCCGAACTTGCAACGAGTGCTGACAATGATGTTGAACTCAATAATGCGAACCAGCTGAATGGCCATGTGAACGGTTGGCGCGCCGGTGTATCGATGAACTACAACCTGTTCAACGGTATGCGTGACAAGGCGCGCCTGCAGTCCTCCGCGTACAAAGTCAATGAAGCGATGGACATCCGTAACAACGCCCTGCGCGAGCTCAACGAAAACCTTGCACTGGCCTGGAATGCGATGGAAAACGCCCGTTTGCAAACACCCAAAGCCCGCGACTATGCCGACTACTCGGCGCGCGTACGTGAGGCTTATCAGCAGCAATTTACCCTCGGCCAACGCACCCTGCTCGATCTGCTCGACAGTGAAAACGAACTGTTCACAGCTAACCGTCGTTACACCGAGGTGCGTTACACCGAAGAGTTCTCGATGTACCGGGTAATCGCTGCTACCGGTGAGTTGCTCCGTCAACAAAACATAGCACTGCCCGCAGAAGCAGTGGCCGCAAGCGATGTAAGCAATCAGGCGAGCCTACCTGAAATGAAGTAGTGGTAAGGAGCAGTACGCCTTGACGAGTATGGAACGCAGCGGACCAGCGGGTGATCCACGGCTTAGCCACGATGACCCGCTGCTAGATGGCTTATTGATCCTGTGCAAACTGCACGACTGCCCAGCCAGTCGTGCCAGTTTAACGGCAGGCTTGCCCTTGCCGGAGCAACGCTTGAGTGCTGAACTCTTGCCCCGCGCCGCCGCTCGTGCAGGGCTGCAAGGCCGTTTGTTAAGACGTGAGCTAACGGCCATCTCGCCACTCAATCTGCCAGTGCTATTGCTGCTTAAAAATGGCCGCAGCGCGGTACTGCGTAAATGGGGTCCTAAACAGCAAGCACTGCTGCTGCCCAGCGAGTCTGACGGTGGCGAGCAATGGGTCAGCCTTGAGCAATTAGCCACCGAGTACAGCGGCCAAGCCTTGTTCGCCCGCCCCCGGCATGAGCTGGATGAAACCCGCAAACCTTTAGTCCCAAGAGTTGACGCCTGGTTTCGTGACACCCTCAGGCTTTCACGCGGGCTCTATGGCGATGCATTACTGGCCAGCTTGCTGGTCAACTTACTCGGCCTGATGGTGCCGTTGTTCGTGATGCAAACCTACGACCGGGTCGTCCCTAATCAAGCTTTATCAACGCTTTGGGTACTGGTCATCGGCTTATTTGTCGGTACCGCCTTTGAGCTGCTGTTACGGGTGCTGCGCGCGCACTTGCTCGACACCGCAGGTAAAAAAACCGACGTATTGCTCTCGGCCACATTGTTTGAACGCATCACCGGCATGTCGATGGCCGCCCGGCCGGCAACGGTCGGCGGTTTTGCACAAAGCATTCATGACTTTCAAGGCCTGCGCGAGTTCTTAACTGCCGTCACCCTGACCAGCCTGATTGACCTGCCCTTTACCGTGTTAATGCTCTTTGTCATCGGCATGCTCGGTGGCCCACTGGTGATTATTCCTCTGCTGGCCTTTCCCATTACCGCAGTGTTTGCGCTGATCATTCAGTCACGCCTGCGCGATACCGTGCAACGTAGCCTGACGCTTGGCGCCGCCCGCCAAGCCTTGTTGATCGAAACCCTTGGTGGGCTGGAAACCCTCAAAGCCTGCAGCGCCGAAAGTGAACGGCAACATAAATGGGAAACCACCCACGGCGCATTGGCACGCCTGGACAGCCACTCACGATTTCTCTCTGCGCTGGCCATGAATGGCACGCTGTTCTTGCAGCAGTTTGCTGGCATGGCCACCATAGTTGCCGGGGTTTACAGCATTACTGCGGGGGATTTAAGTGTTGGCGCGCTGGTCGCCTGCTACATGCTCGGCAGTCGCGTGCTCGCCCCGCTTGGGCAAATAGCCGGACTAATCACCCGCTACCAACAAGCCCAGTTAACGATGAAAAGCACCGATGCCTTAATGACCCTGCCGCAAGAGCGCCAGGATAAACAACGGCCGCTAGAGCGTACCCATCTAAAAGGCGCACTTGCGGTGCGCCAAGTGACCTTTCGCTACCCCGCACAAACCAGCCCTGCCTTGGCCAGTGTGAGCTTCCATATGAATGCCGGCGAGCACATCGGCATCATTGGCCGCAGTGGCTCCGGCAAAAGCACCTTGGCACGGCTGATTATGGGTTTTTACCCCCCCGAAGAAGGCCAACTGTTGCTCGATGGCCTGGATCTGCGCCAGCTCGACGTCGCCGATCTGCGCCACCAAATTGGCTATGTGGCCCATGACCTGCCCTTGTTGGCTGGCAGCTTGCGCGACAACCTAACCCTCGGCGCCCGTTATGTGAGCGACGAGCGCATGCTCGAAGTCGCCGAGATGACCGGCGTTAGCGAGCTTGCCCGCCAGCATCCACAAGGCTACGACCGCCCCGTGGGTGAGCGCGGCCAACTCCTCTCTGGCGGGCAGCGGCAAAGCGTGTTGATGGCCCGCGCGCTGCTGCTCGACCCGCCGATTTTGCTCTTCGATGAGCCCACCAGCGCGATGGATAACACCACCGAAGAAATACTCCGCAGTCGCTTGCACAGTTGGGCGCAGAACAAGACCTTGCTGCTCATTACCCACCGCACCTCCATGCTCAGTTTGGTCGACCGGCTGATTGTGCTGGATAACGGCCACATTGTTGCCGACGGGCCGAAAGACGCCGTAATCGATGCCTTGCGCAAGGGCCGTGTCGGCCCGGCAGTGGGATAGGACGCAGATGATGATGGAGTTGAACCAATCAATGCGCGCCTACTTCAATAAGTTTGGGCAAAGTAAACCCGACACCGAGTTCATGCCGGAGGTTGACGGCAGCCTGCTGGAAGATTCACCAAAACTGACCCGCATTACCGTCTGGATGGCCTGCCTGTTGCTGATCGCTGCATTAATCTGGGCCAAGTTTGCGGTGCTTGAAGAAGTCACCATGGGCGAAGGCAAAGCCATTCCTTCGAGCAAAATCCAGGTCATTCAGAATCTGGAAGGCGGCATAGTGGCCGAAATATTCGTTCGCGAAGGCCAGTTGGTCGACAAAGGCGATGTGCTGCTACGCCTCGACGACACGCGTTTTCTGTCCAATCGCGGCGAAAGCGACGCTGACCGCATGGCCTTAACCGCCCGCCTGGTGCGCTTGCAAGCCGAGGCCGAAGGCAAACCACTGCTGATGCCAGCCGAGATCACCAGCAAGGCACCGCAATTGGTCGAAGACGAGCTGGCCCTCTACAACTCCCGGCAAAATCGTCTGCACAGCGAACAACGCACCTTGAACGAGCAACTTCGGCAAAAAACCCAGGAGTTGGCCGAGTTCAGTTCAAAACAACAGCAATACCGCTCAAGTCTTGGGCTGATTCAGCAAGAGCTGAACATGTCGCAACCGCTGGTCAGTAGTGGCGCCATATCGGAGGTCGAAATTCTGCGTTTGCGGCGCAGCGCGGTGGAGATGCGCGGTGAAATGGACGCCACCACCTTGGCCATTCCACGCGCCCAAGCAGGGGTCAGTGAGATCAAAAGTAAAATGGAGGAATCCGAGCTGGCCTTTCGCTCCGACGCCTTCAAAGAGCTCAATGAGGTACGCACCGAACTGCAAAAAATCACCGCCACCAGCGTTGCCATTGAAGACCGCGTCAGCCGCACCACCGTGCAGTCGCCGGTGCACGGCATCATCAAGCAACTCAAGGTCAACACCATCGGCGGCGTGGTACAGCCCGGCAGCGATTTGCTGGAAATCGTCCCGCTGGAAGACAACCTGTTGATCGAAGCCAAGGTGCGCCCCCAGGATGTGGCGTTTTTACGACCTGGGCAAAAAGCTATGGTCAAGTTCAGCGCCTATGACTACACCATTTATGGCGGCCTCAAGGCCCAGCTGGAGTTGATCAGCGCCGACACCATCACCGACGACAAAGGCAACAGCTTCTATCTGATCCAGGTACGCACCGACAAAAACCACCTGGGCAGCAATGAACACCCGCTACTGATCATCCCCGGCATGATCGCCACGGTCGACATCATCACCGGCGAGAAAAGCGTGCTCGACTACCTGCTCAAGCCCGTACTCAAAGCCCGCACCGAAGCCATGCGCGAGCGCTAACAACACCATTATTACGGCTATTTACCCGTTAGCTGTTGCAACGCGCAGGCCCCGTAGCTTCTGGCTTTTGACCACATGCACATGGGGAAAAGCAACGATAGCGACCCTTTAGGATTAAGCGTACTCGCGGTGCCCTTGGTTACAAAAAACCGGTCCTACACAAGCCCGGCACCTGCAACAATTTCATCGGCTGGCCACCCCCTGTAGGAGCGGATTTATCCGCGATTGGCCAGTGCAGACAACACAAGCATCAAGGCAAAGTCCCGCTTACGAAAGGTTATGACCCTGCAACACTTAACGGATACATAGCCATTATTCAGCCCCATGATTACGCGCAAAAGTCGGCGCCCCCATGGCCACAATCTGCCCCTCGATCAACGCGTCAAAAGGTTTGAGCAGCGCCTCAAACTGCTGCGGCGCCTCCAGAACATTCAACGCCGTGACTATTGCCTCCAGCGTCGACAGGGCACCGGCCATCGGTGCTTTGCGTAGCCGATACCGCGAAGTGAGCCCCTCAGGCAGCGCCACGCGCGGCAAGGCGGCCAGCAACGGATTGAGGTAGAGCAGTTTGCGTGCTTTGCGCCAAGTCCCATCCGGCACCACCAGCAGCAGCGGTCGTGGGTCCGCTGAACCGGCCATCGCACTCAACGGCTGGGCGCCCTCCCCCGGAAACAGCAAACAGGCGTGGTAGGCAGGGTCATTCAGCAGCTCGGGCAACTCGGCAAATTGCTCGGCTACCCGTAACTCGGCATTGCACAGCCCCAACGCGGCCAGGCGTGCGGTATTGAGCGCATGTTTGGCTTCGTCCGGGTGCTGCAAAATCAGCACTCGAGTGCGGCTGTCTAGTTGTGGAATCAAGCCACAGAGGCAATGGCTTTGCGGGCGCTGGCAACGTTCGCAACGCAAGCGCCGCGCGGCATTCAACGCCACGCTGGCAGCCGCAGGGTCAGGCTTCAACTTTGCGTCTGTAGGGGAAGACGTCGATGACCTTGCCGGCGCGAATGGCGGCCTGCAAACCCTGCCAAAACTCCACGGTAAACAAATCGCCGTGCAGCTGATTAAACAAGCGGCGTTGGCGAATGTCGGCAAACAAGAACGGCGGAAACTCCTCGGGGAACACATCCAGCGGGCCGACCGAGTACCAAGGCTCGGCAGCCATTTCTTGCTCGGGGTAAAGCGCCTCGGGGATCTTGCGAAAGTTCACCTCGGTCAAATAACTGATCTCGTCGTAGTCGTAAAACACCACCCGACCGTGACGGGTAACGCCGAAGTTCTTCAGCAACATGTCACCGGGGAAGATATTCGCCGCCGCCAGTTGTTTGATCGCCAAGCCGTACTCTTCCAGCGAGTCGCGCACCTGGGCCTCGTTGGCGTGCTCCAAGTAGATGTTCAGGGGCGTCATCCGCCGCTCGGTCCAGCAGTGGCGCACCAGCACCACATCGCCTTCGACCTGCACCGTGGCGGCCGCCACCTCCAGCAGTTCGGCCAGGCACTCAGGGTCGAACTTGCTCAGAGGGAAGCGGAAATCGGCAAACTCCTGGGTGTCGGCCATGCGCCCGACGCGATCGACGCTTTTCACC
>JAIERD010000254.1 GCA_019747155.1 Pseudomonadaceae bacterium | reverse complement strand
AACGGCGGCCAAATTGTTAACAGCTACAGCCGCGACATCGATGTAATCGAGCGCAGCGTCGGCCCCAAGCAGGCACAACTGCTAGGGCAGATGGCCTTTGAAGGTGGCCGGATCATTCGCGAGCGCATCGCCAAGTACGACATCAAGTGCGACTTGAAAGACGGTGGCGTGTTCGCCGCCTTTACCAAGAAGCAAATGGGCCACTTGGAGTCGCAGAAAAAACTCTGGGAACGCTACGGCCACACCCAGCTGGAACTGCTCGATCAAAAACGCATTCGTGAAGTGGTCGGCAGCGAAAACTACCTTGGTGGCCTGCTAGACATGAGCGGCGGTCACATCCACCCGCTGAACCTAGCCCTCGGCGAAGCGGCTGCGGTGGAATCCCTCGGTGGCACCATCTACGAGCAGTCACCCGCCACCCGCATTGAGCGCGGCGCCAACCCAGTGGTGCACACCCCCAATGGTCGGGTGAAAGCCAAGTTTATCGTGGTTGCCGGCAACGCCTATCTGGGCAACCTGGTACCCGAACTAGCCGCCAAGACCATGCCCTGCGGCAGCCAAGTGGTCGCCACCGAGCCATTGACTGCGGAAATGGCCAAGAGCCTGATCCCCAATGACTACTGCGTGGAAGACTGCAACTACCTGCTCGACTACTTCCGTCTGACTGGCGACAACCGCCTGATCTACGGTGGCGGCGTGGTCTACGGTGCACGTGACCCAGCCAACATCGAAGCGATCATCCGCCCGATGATGCTGAAAACCTTCCCGCAACTGAAAAACGTCAAGATCGACTACGCCTGGACCGGCAACTTCCTGCTGACCCTGTCGCGTCTGCCGCAAGTGGGCCGCATCGGCGAGAACATCTATTACTCCCAAGGCTGCAGCGGCCACGGCGTCACCTACACCCACCTAGCCGGCAAGATCCTTGGCGAAGCACTGCGCGGCCAAGCCGAACGTTTCGATGCCTTCGCCGGCCTGCCGCACTACCCGTTCCCAGGCGGCGAGTTAATGCGCATCCCCTTCACCGCCATCGGCGCCTGGTACTACGCACTGCGCGACAAGTTCGGCATCTAAGCCGACTGCAATACTGGAATAAACAACGGCGCTCTGAGCGCCGTTTTTTATTGCTTCTGGGCAACCCCTGCGCGGCGCTGCAATACCTGCCGGGCATTGGCCGCGGCAGCAATGTGCCCGGCGCGTTGCAACTCATCCGCCGCCTGTAACCATCGCTGCGAATCGACTTCCGCGGGCAGTTGCAACGGCGCCAACACCAGCACGGCCCAGGCACCGGACGATGCCCAAGACGACTCAAAGCTGGAAAAACTAGTTTCCCAGCGGCGACTATTACCGGCGCGCAGCAACAGCGTTTGATTCTCCCGGTCATAACCGATAAGCAGCGCATAGAGCGGCATGTCGATCCAAGACAGGCCCTCATTAAAACGCAGCAATACTGGGTAGCCGGCGGCGACTTGTTTGAGCAAGTCCGCCAAATTCGGTTGCAGTGGATAAACCAGCAAGCCATTGGCATTCACTTGCGCCTGGATGTTTTGCTCCAGCCGAGCCTCTTGCTGTGGCAATTGCAGTAGCTTGGAGACGGCCCCCGGCGAGGTGTCTACCCCTTGCTGCACCAACAAACTGCTTAGCGCACTCGGCGCGCCAAAATAGGCGCGCTCAGGAAATGCCGGTACACCCGTCAGCTCGACGCGCTCCGGCATGTGCCGCAACGACTGCTGCAAGGCCGTTGGACCGCCGCAACCGGCCAGACCGATGCACAGGCTAAAGAGCAGCGGTAAACCAGGTGCGCAATGGCGAAGATGCAACAAAGGGATGTCCTTCTAAGCGGCGCCGCACGCTAGAGTCGCGCCGGCAAGATGGGTTCTGATAGTGACAGAACCTTGCGTTTTTCGCCTGTTCGATAGTTTAGGCAGCAGTTAAGGACTGCGGATGACGCGGCAAACCCAGGGAAATCAGCGCCGCCAGCAACACAAACAGGCTCGAAATCCACAAGCAGGCCACCAGCCCATAGGCCTGAAACACCCAGCCCGAGAGCAAGGTTCCGAGCAGCCGGCCCATGGCGTTGGCCATGTAATAGAAACCGACATCCAGCGACACGCCGTCCTCTTTGGCATAGGACACGATCAGGTAGCTGTGCAGCGACGAGTTGACCGCAAACAGAACCCCAAACAGCGACAAACCGCCGAGCAATACGATATGAGCGGACAGTCCGGCAGTCAGCCCTAGGGCAATGACCGCCGGTAGCCCAGCCAGCGCTACTGCCCAAACAAAGGCGCCGCGCCCATCCGGCAACTGCCCGCTGCGCTTGCCGGTGATGGCCGGCGCAAAGGATTGCACCAGGCCATAGCCGATGATCCACAGCGCCAAAAAGCCACCGACCTGCCAGAAGTCCCAGCCAAACACCGTACTCAGGTACACCGGCAAGGCCACCACAAACCAGACATCGCGGGCGCCGAACAGCAACAAACGCGCCGCCGAAAGCAGATTGATCGCCCGACTCTTGGACAGTAACTCGCGAAACTTTGGCTTGGCGCGAGCCTTGCCCAGATCCTTCTTCAGCAGCAACAGGCTGGCCAACCAGATCAGCCCAAGCATGGTCGCCATCAGCAGCAACGCTTCCTGAAACCCAAGCAGCGCCAGCAATGCGCCACCGAGGAAGAAACCGACGCCCTTGAGCGCGTTCTTCGAGCCGGTCAGGATTGCCACCCACCGATATAACCTGCCCGGCTCGCCGGCCGGCACCAGCAGCTTGATCGAGCTTTTGGCGCTCATCTTGTTCAGGTCTTTGGCGATGCCCGACAGCGCCTGGGCGGCCATCACCCAGGGCACAGTCAACCACGCCGCTGGCACCGTCAGCAGCAACAGCGCCAAGACTTGCAGCGCCAGACCGACATTCATAGTGCAATTGAGCCCCAGCCGCGCGCCCAGATAACCGCCGAGCAGATTGGTCAGCACCCCGAAGATCTCGTAGAACAGAAACAGCATGGCGATCTGCAGCGGGCTGTAACCCAGCCCATGAAAATGCAACACCACCAACATCCGCAGCGCGCCATCGGTCAGGGTAAAAGCCCAGTAATTACCAGTGACCAGCAGGTATTGGCGCACTTCGGGGGCGAGTCGGGATAAGGCGTGCATCAGCTTTCCTGAGTATCGAATTGTAGGGTGGGCTTCAGCCCACCAGCGCAAGTAGCAACTGCAGCGGCAGGCTGAAGCCCAACCTACGACTTAATCAGCCAAACCCACCAACCGCGCCAGCTCCACGGTGCGGTTGGCGTAGCCCCACTCGTTGTCGTACCAGGCGTAGATTTTCGCCTGGGTACCGTTGATGACCATGGTCGACAGCGCATCGATGATCGAGGAACGCGGATCGGTGCGGTAATCGATCGACACCAGCGGCCGCTCTTCATAACCAAGAATGCCGGCCAACTCCCCCGCTGCCGCCTCCTTGAACCACTGATTAACCTCAGCCGCCGTAGTCGCCCGCTCCACCTCGAACACGCAGTCGGTCAGTGAGGCATTGGCCAGCGGCACGCGCACCGCATGGCCATTCAGTCGTCCCTTGAGTTCGGGAAAAATCTCGGCAATCGCCGTGGCAGAGCCGGTGCTGGTCGGGATCAAACTCATGCCAGATGCCCGAGCGCGGCGCAGGTCTTTGTGCGGCTGATCGAGAATGCTCTGGGTGTTGGTCAGATCGTGAATGGTGGTGATCGAGCCATGCCGGATGCCGAGCTTTTCATGGATAACCTTAACCACCGGCGCCAGGCAGTTGGTGGTGCACGACGCGGCCGTCACTATGCGGTGCAAGGCCGGATCGAACAGCTGCTGGTTGACGCCCATCACCACATTCAACGCGCCCGCCTCCTTCACCGGTGCGCTCACCACCACCCGTTTAACGCCTTGGTTGAGGTAAGCCTGCAACACGGCGACGGTTTTCATCTTGCCGCTGGCTTCGATCAACAGGTCGCAGCCCGACCAATCGCTGTCACCGATCGCCTTATTGGCGGTGACCTTGATGCGCTGGCCATCGATAACGATGCACTCGCCATCACTGCCAGCCTCATGCTGCCAGCGGCCGTGAATCGAGTCGAAGTTCAGCAGGTGCGCGTGAATTGCCGCATCGCCGGCCGGATCGTTGATCTGCACAAACTCAAATTCCGGCCAGCCCCAGGCGGCGCGTAGCGCCAAACGGCCGATGCGACCGAAACCATTGATACCCACTTTTATAGCCATGAACTCACTCTCAGATTGAATAGAAAGATTTACAGCGCGCGCTGATTGACTCGCTTGGACAAAGCTTCGGCCGACTCTTTGCGCTCCGAGTAGCGGTCGACCAGATAGTCCTGGCGCTCGCGCAGCAGCAGGGTGAACTTGACCAGTTCCTCCATCACGTCCACCAGCCGGTCATAGAAAGATGAGGGCTTCATCCGCCCACTGGCATCGAACTCGAGAAAAGCCTTGGGCACCGACGATTGATTAGGGATGGTGAACATGCGCATCCAACGGCCCAACACCCGCAGTTGATTGACCACATTGAACGACTGCGAGCCGCCACAAACCTGCAGCACCGCCAAGGTCTTGCCCTGGGTCGGCCGTACCGCACCGATTGCCAGCGGCACCCAGTCGATCTGCGCCTTGAACACTGCACTCATCGCACCGTGGCGCTCTGGCGAGCACCAGACCTGGCCTTCCGACCACTGCATCAACTCGCGCAACTCCTGCACCTTGGGGTGCGTGTCTGGCGCGTCATCCGGCAGCGGCAAACCGGACGGATCGAAGATCCGCGTCTCGGCGCCTAACAGCTGCAACAGACGCGCCGCCTCCTGCACCATCAACCGGCTATAGGACTGCACGCGAGTCGAGCCATAGAGCAGCAGGATGCGCGGTGGATGATTGAACTCCGCGGCGCCCGCAAGCTTTGTCACACTCGGCAAATCGACTAACTCGGCATCCAGATTGGGCATCTGCTCGTCATGCATCGAGACAACTCCTAGGTTTCATTGTGCTCAGCGCAAACTGCCTGAGACTCAACAGCAGCTGGCGACTCGCGCCGGCCGCTCGCCCATGTCTTGCAGGCGTGCGGCATCACTTTTTAACCACTGCAGATTGGCCGCCAGCGTGCCGTGCAAAAGGTTGCGCGCCCACTCGGGCAATTGCGGGTGCAGACGGTAGTAAACCCATTGCCCTTGGCGACGGTCGGCCAAAATTTCGGCGCTGCGCAATTGCGCCAGATGGCGGGAGATTTTCGGTTGGCTCAGGTCCAGCGCGCAGGTCAGCTCGCACACGCACAACTCCTGCTCGCGGGTCACCAGCAAGGCGATGCGTAAACGGGTTTCATCGGCCAGGGCCTTGAACAGGGTTACCGGCGTTAGGACTTCGGTCATCAGCGGCAGGCCATAGATATACGGAAAATCGAATATATGGAAATTCGTATATCCTGTAAAGCCCAATGCCGATAAACAGCTCTGTGTAGGCGAGCACCCTTCCCCAGAAATAAAAATGGCTCAACCCTTAACAGGCTGAGCCATTGGCTAACGCGACAATTGTAAGGCGGGCTTCAGCCCACCAACCTGTTCGACCTTGGCGGGCTGAAGCCCAACCTACGAATTAGCCGCGTTTAGTTCGGCGTGATGGCGGCATCGACCAGCTGTTGCGCCTCAGCCACCAAACGCTCCAAGTGCGCGGTGCCGAGGAAGCTTTCGGCGTAGATCTTGTAGATGTCTTCGGTGCCGGATGGGCGCGCGGCGAACCAGCCGTTTTCGGTCATCACTTTCAAGCCGCCGATCGCTTCGTTGTTGCCCGGCGCATGGCTGAGGATCTGGGTGATTTTCTCGCCGGCCAGTTCGGTGGAATGAACTTGCTCGGGCGACAATTTGCTCAGCAGTTTCTTCTGCGCAGGCGTCGCAGCCGCGTCGATACGGGTCGACTGTGGTTCACCCAATTCGCGCACCAAGGCCTGGTAGCGCTCTGCCGGATCACAACCGGTGCGGGCGGTCATTTCGGCGGCCAGCAAGGCTGGGATCAAGCCGTCCTTGTCAGTGCTCCAGACCGTGCCGTCGCGGCGCAAGAACGACGCCCCGGCGCTTTCTTCGCCACCAAAACCCAGCGAGCCATCGAAGAGTCCAGGGGCGAAATACTTAAAGCCCACCGGCACCTCATACAGACGCCGATCAAGCTTGCGCGCGACCCGATCGATCAGTGCGCTGCTCACCACGGTTTTGCCAATCGCCGCATCGGCGCGCCATTGCGGACGGTTCTGGAACAGGTAATCGATGCTCACCGCCAGGTAATTATTCGGCTGCAGCAAGCCCATGCTCGGCGTGACTATGCCGTGGCGGTCGTGGTCGGGGTCACAGGCGAAGGCCACCTGATAACGGTCTTTCAGCGCCAGCAGGCCTTGCATGGCGTGCTTGGAGGACGGGTCCATGCGCACCCGGCCGTCCCAGTCGAGGGTCATAAAGCGGAAGGTCGGATCGACCTGCTTATTCACCACATCCAGATTGAGCTTGTAGTACTCGGCAATCGCCGACCAATAGTGCACGCCAGCGCCGCCGAGCGGATCGACGCCCAGGCGCAAGCCAGAGTCGGCGATGGCCTGCATGTCGATGACATTGCTCAGGTCGCGCACGTAATGGTGCAGGTAATCGTGCCGGCGATGGGTGGTGGGCGCGCGTAGCGCCT
The DNA here is from genome assembly GCA_019747155.1 of Pseudomonadaceae bacterium. Classification (GTDB taxonomy): domain Bacteria; phylum Pseudomonadota; class Gammaproteobacteria; order Pseudomonadales; family Pseudomonadaceae; genus Aquipseudomonas. The sequence goes on along the minus strand of JAIERD010000254.1, from coordinate 1,534 downwards.
GGGCGTAGCCAATGCGCTTGACGCCATTCAGGCCGGCTGCGAGCAGCTCGTTGGCACGGTTTTCGATCCAGCGGGTGATATCGGTATCGGCCGGGCCGCCATTGGTTGGGTTGTACTTGAAGCCGCCACTTTCCGGCGGGTTGTGCGACGGCGTGATGACGATGCCATCGGCCAGATGGCTGGTACGGCCGCGGTTGTAGCAGAGAATCGCGTGGGAAATTGCCGGGGTCGGCGTGTACTCATCGTCCGCCGCCAGCATCACTTCGACACCATTGGCCGCCAGCACTTCCAGCGCGCTGCAACTGGCCGGGGTCGACAAGGCGTGAGTATCAATGCCGAGAAACAACGGGCCGCTGATGCCCTGGATATGGCGGTATTCGCAAATGGCCTGGCTGATGGCCAGCACATGCCACTCATTGAAACTCAAATCAAACGAGCAGCCGCGATGCCCCGAGGTGCCAAAAGCCACCCGCTGGGTGCTGATCGCCGGGTCCGGCTGGCCGGTGTAATAGGCGCTGATCAGCGCCGGCAGATTGACCAGCATTTCCGGCAAAACCTGCGTGCCAGCCAGAGGATGGATACCAGGTGCACTACTCATCGAAATACTCCATGTCTATAAAATGTATGGCTGGATTTAGGCGCGCAGTCTAACAGGCCGCTGAAAAACTACCTGCGTTGCCGATACGGCGTTAAAAACAGGCTAAAAATGCTCATTTACAGCACGTAAACTCCGCTTTTTCGCCTGTTTTTGCCTTGTCTCGGCTGCCTCGCCTACATTTTTCAACGGCCTGTTAACCGGATCATTTCGACCGGCAACTGTGCCCAAGCAATAAATATAGTTATGCGCCGCGTTCGGTCAGCCCGCTACGCGCCAATCTGCCGGCAGCCACTGCAGATCGGCGCCGGTGTCGATATCGTGCAGGCGCGCGCCCTCGAACAACTGCCAGCCTAACTCGGCAATCCGCGCTCGGGTGCTGGCGGCCACGCTGTCAGTGCTCCAGGCAATCTCGGCAAACACCCGTGGGTTGTCATGTTGCAGGCCCAGCAAGGCGTAGCCGCCGTCATGGGTGGCGTGCAATACCGCGTCATGGGTTTGCAAGGCTACCGCCGCCGCGCTTAGCAAAGCGGGCGTCAAGCCGGGGCAATCGGTGCCGATCAGCATAATCGGCTCGCCCTGCTGCAAACCGCGACTGGTGGCCAATGCCAGCCGCTGACCGAGATCGCCCTCGCCTTGCCAACTCAGTTGCACCGCCGGGGGCCACACAACACCTTGCCAAGCCGGATCGCTCGGCGCCGGGGTCAGGCACAGTTCAACCGGGCCGACTGCTGCGGCAACGGCGCTGGCCAGGGTCGTATCGAGCATCCGCCGCGCCAGTTGCGCCGCGCCCACTGCACCGAGCGCCGGGATCAAGCGGGTTTTGGCCAGGCCCGCTTGTGGTGCTTTGGCAAAAATAATGATCCGTACTGCCGTCATAAATACGCCTTGGCGATTTGCTCGATGGGCACGCCGCGCCAATAGGCCCAGCGCAGCCGC
>JAIERD010000054.1 GCA_019747155.1 Pseudomonadaceae bacterium | reverse complement strand
CCTTTCAGCAGGCCGAACGTAATCGTTGCGCAGTGGGTTGAGCGGCAGGATGCCGCGAGAGCTGCGTTGGGCCATGGATGGCCCGTCGCAGCGCGCCCACGGAGCAATGATGGAGTGAGGGAACCCGCCGCAGGCGGGCCGAATGCATGGGGCAAGACTTTTTGCTTACTTTTGGGGCGACTGCCAAAAGTGAGCCGCCGTAAGGGCGGAACCATAACCAGCAGCCAACACCAAAGCGGCGGTCGAACACAGACCAAAACAGCAACAGCATCGCGGATAAATCCGCTCCTACAAAAGCCAGCGGACATGCCAATAACCGAGCGTATTGCGCACCACCGCAACGGCTTGACCTCCAACCCGTCGGCCTGACAATATACTGTATATCCAAACAGCATAAAATCAGGAGACCCTCGTATGGCCACCGCCAAATCCGCCGCCGTGAAATTGCCCAGCTCATATGAGTTGCTGGCCGCACGCATCCAGAAAATCATCAACTCAACCGGCGCGCAAAAAGCCAAAGCCGCACTGATCTTCAAGGCTCCTGATGAAGCCGATGATGACTGGGCGCAACTGCTCGGCGAAATTGCCGAGACTGACAATGTCACCCTCGCCCATCGCGACGATGGCGGCGTACAGATATTCTGGGTCGTGACGCAGGACGACTAAGCACCACGGCGCACCCACAACTATCGATCACACCAAAGCATTCGGCGGGTTGCAAAACCCATCGGGAGAGCACAATGAGCGACAGCAATACACCAGGCCAAAGCATGCGCCGCCAAGTCATGGGCGACGTTTTCGTCGACCGCGCCCTGGGCAATGCCACCGAATTCACCCAGCCGCTGCAAGACTTTGTCAATGACCACGCCTGGGGCGGCGTCTGGACCCGTGGCGGCCTGCCGCTGAAAACCCGTAGCCTGATCACTCTGGCCGCCCTCACCGCGCTGAAGTGCCCGCAAGAACTCAAAGGCCATATCCGTGGCGCGCTGAACAACGGCTGCACGATGGAAGAAATCCGCGAAACCCTGCTGCACTGCGCGGTGTATGCCGGTGTGCCGGCGGCCGTCGATGCTTTTCGCGCAGCTCAAGAAGCCTTAGATGCCTGGCAGGCTGACCAGCCGTCCTGAAACACCCTAGCGGCGTGCGCAACCGCACAGCTCACGCCGATTAGCGCGCGACGCCCAAGCGCCGGCGCGGCCGATTGGGCATAATCGCCACGCCGCTTGCCGGCACCATCGACCGCGCGGGCGCCCAGCCTGCCACCACAGCTGCAGGGATGCCCATGCTCACCGCCATCAAGACCTTTTTTGCGCGCGTTTTTGCCGCCTTCGCCTGGGTTGTGCTCGGACTCTTGCGCCTGCTGCGCTGGTTGCTTAACGCCTTGGTCGGCAGTTGGCAGCCGCCGTTGTGGCTGCGCAAGCTCGGGCAACTCAGCTGCGCCGGCGGTCGCTGGTTGCACACTCATCCCAAGCAATCCGGCGCGGGCGTGCTGCTATTGGCGCTGCTGGGGGTTGCCAGCGCCTACGGCTGGCAGTGGTACAAAAATCTGCCGGTGCCGCACACCGTCAGTTATTCGGTGCACGCACCGGAGCTGACCGCCTACCAAAAGCAGCCGATGGTGATCGACACGTTGCGGGTCAACTTCGCCGAATCGGTTGCGCCGCTGGCGGCAATAGGGCAGCCGGTCGAGCACGGCATCACTCTACAACCGGCAGTGGCCGGTGCCTGGCATTGGGCCAGCGACCGCAGCCTGGTGTTCACCCCGGCCGGCGACTGGCCGATCGATCAGGCCTATCAAGTAACTCTGGATAAGGAAAAACTGCTGGCCGACGGCGTGTTGCTGCAGCAGTACCAATTCGACCTGCGCACCCAGGCATTTAAAGCGACCTTAACCAGCAGCGAGCTGTATCAGGACCCGGTGGTGCCAAGCCTGAAGAAACTGGTGGCGACCATTAATTTCAGCCACCCGGTGGATGAAGAGTCGTTCCGCCAACGGGTGGCTATCAGCCTCGATCGCGGCCTGGAGTACCGCGACAAGGATGTAGCGCCAACCCCCGAAATCAGTTTCAGCAAAGACAAATTGGCCGCCTACGTACACTCTGCGCCGCTGGCCACCCCGCTGGAAAGCACCCAGGTCAAGCTAGTCATCGACCAGGGCAGCAAGGCCCGCGATGGCGGCAATGTCACCGGCGCGCCACTGCAAACCGCAGTCACTGTCCCCGGTCGTTACCGCCTGACGTTCGACGAAAGCACTGTTCAGTTCGTCGACAACGCCCGTGGCGAGCCGGAGCCGGTGCTGATGTTCAGCAGTTCCAGCGCGGTCAGCGACGAAGCCATAGCCAACAAGGTGCAAGCCTGGTTGTTGCCGGCCAAAAACCCCGAAGGCGGCAAAGACTGGAGCGAATCGGCCATCGATGAAAAGCTGCTGGCCAAGGCCGAACGCCTGAGCCTGACCCACGTGCCCAGCGTCGAACCGCTGAATAGCCTGCATGCGTTCAAATTCAAGGCCGAGCCTGGCCGTTATCTGTATGTGCGAGTCGCCGCCAAGGTCGAGGCCGTCGGCGGTTATCTGGCCAAGGAGCCGACCCGCAGCCTGCTGGAAATGCCCAAGTACCCACGCGCCCTGAGCTTCTTGTCGGATGGCGCGCTGCTGAGCCTGAACGGCGAAAAAAACCTCGGTTTTATCGCCCGTGGCGTGCCCGGCGCCCATGTGGAAATCGCCCGCCTGCTGCCCAATCAGCTGCACCATTTGGTCGATCAAAACGACGGCAGCTTCGCCCGCCCGGACTTCTCCAACACTTACTTTGATCGGTTGGTGGAGCGCATGAGCCTCGACCTGCCGCTGGGCGACGGCGACCCGGCCAAGACCCACTACGACCATATCGACCTGGCCCCCTACTTGAACGCCGAGGGCGGTCGCCGTGGCATCTTCGTGATCAAGCTCAGCCCGCAAGACAACCCCAGCAGCAATACCTTCAACAGCTATTACGACGAGGAAGAGGACGCTCCGGAAGACCTGCGCTTTATCGTCGTCACGGATCTGGGCATTATCGCCAAGCGCAGCAGCGACGGCGGCCATGACCTGTTCGTGCAGTCACTCAGCAACGGCGGCGCGGTGGCCGGTGCGCAAGTGCAGATCATCGGCCGTAACGGCCTGCCAGTCGCCAGCGGCAGCACCGATGACAGCGGTCAGGCACACTTTGCCAAGCTCGACGAGCTGCGCCGCGAGAAGACCCCTCTGATGTACGTGGTCACACTCGGCAACGACCAATCGTTCCTGCCGGTGGCGCAAAGCCAACACCGCCTCGACCTGTCGCGCTTCGACATCGGCGGCCAGTACGACGAAGGCGTCGCAGACCGTTTAAGTGCTTACCTGTTCAGCGACCGCGGCCTGTATCGACCCGGCGAAACCGCGCACCTGGGCATGATAGTGCGCACCGGCAACTGGCTGGGGCAGCTGCAAGGCCTGCCGGTTGAACTGGTGATCCGCGACCCACGCGGCCAAAGCGTGTTGCAGCAAGGCATTAAACTCAGCGCCAGCGGTTTCGAAACGCTCGACTTTGTCAGCAGCGAAGCCGCCCCAGCCGGCACCTACAGCGCCACCCTGAGCCTGATCGACGAGCAAAACCGGCGTACCGACCTGGGCAGCGTCAACTTCAAGGTCCGCGACTTCGAGCCGGACCGCATGAAAGTCAGCGCCAGCCTGTCGCCGACCGAGGTTAAAGGCTGGCTCGCCCCAACCGCCGTACAAGCCAAGGTCAAGGCCCTGCACCTGTTCGGCGCCCCGGCCTCGGGCCGACGAGTCACTGCCGATATGATTCTGGCGCCGGCCTATGCGGCGTTTGAGGGTTACAACGACTACCGCTTCCGCATCAGCAATTCCCTCAGTGAAAACAGCACCGAAGAGCTGCCTGAAACGGTCACCGACGACAACGGCGAGGCGACCCTTGAGCTGAAACTGGAACGCTACGCCGCCAGCACCTATCGCCTGAATCTGTTGGCACGGGTGTTCGAGGCCGAAGGTGGACGCAATGTCGCCGCGCAAAGCAGCCTGATGGTGTCTTCAGCTCCGTGGCTGATCGGGGTCAAGAGCCAGGATTCCCTTGATTACGTCAGCAAAGGCGCCAAGCGCGAGGTGCAGTGGCTGGCGATCAACCCTGAACTAAAACCCCAGGCGGTCGAAGGTCTGACAGTCGAGCTGGTCGAACACCGCTATATGTCGGTGCTGGTCAAGCAGTCCAACGACACCTACAAGTACGAATCGCGGGTCAAACACCTGCCACTCGGTAGCCAGCCGTTGCTACTAACCGCCAAAGGCGCCACCAGCAGCCTGAACACCAGTGAGCCCGGCGACTTCACCTTGACGGTCAAGGACGCCGCCGGCAACGCGCTGAATCAGGTCGACTACAGCGTCGCCGGCCAAGGCAACGCCTCGCGTTCACTGGAGCGTAACGCCGAGCTGCAACTGCGCCTGGACCAGGACAGTTACGCCCCCGGCGCTGAGCTGGCGATCAGCATCCGCGCGCCGTACACCGGCGCTGGGCTGATCACCATCGAGCGCGACAAGGTCTATACCCACCACTGGTTCAAGACCGACAGCACCAGCAGCGTGCAGCACATTCGCCTGCCTATGGAGCTGGAAGGTAACGCCTACGTCAACGTGCAGTTCGTCCGCGACAGCGCCTCGCCAGAGGTCTATATGAGCCCGCTGTCCTACGGCGTGGTGCCGCTGCGCATCAATCTGGATGCGCGGCGCATTCCACTCAGCATCAGCGCCGCAAAACAGCTGGAGCCAGGGCAAAACCTGGAAATGACCGTCAGCACTGACCGACCAACTCGCGCCGTGGTCTGGGCGGTTAACGAGGGCATCTTGCAGGTAGCGCGCTACCAGACCCCGGACCCGCTGGCGCAGTTCTTCCAGAAACGGGCGCTGGAGGTTGAAACCAGCCAGATCCTCGACCTGCTGCTGCCGGAATTCAGCCGGCTGATGAGCGCCGCCGCCCCCGGTGGCGACGGTGAAGACCTGCTCGGCGCGCACCTCAATCCGTTCAAACGCAAACACCAGCCGCCAGTGGCCTGGTGGTCGGGCTTGGTCGATCTGCCTGCCGGTGAGAGCACCTTCAACTACGCCGTGCCGGACAGTTTCAACGGCAAGCTGCACCTGTTCGCCGTGGCCGTGGATGACAGCCGCATCGGCGTGGCCGAAGGTGCCAGCGAAGTGCGAGGGCCATTGGTGCTCACCCCCAACGTGCCGGCCTTTGTCGCCCCAGGCGATGTGTTCAAGGTCAGCGTCGGGGTGTTCAGCAACCTGGACAAGAGCGCCAAGATCAAGTTCGAGCTGCAAACCAGCCCTGGCCTGAAGGTCGCGGCCGTCAGCCAGCAAGAGCTGGAACTGGCTCCGCGCAAGGAAGGCGTGGTCGAGATCAGCCTCAAGGCCTTGGAAACCCTGGGTTCGGCGGACCTGAAATTTATCGCCATCCTGCCCAACGGCAAGCGTGTGCAAATCGCCGAAACCACCTCGATCCGGCCACTGGTGGAGCGCCGCGTAGCCTTGAGCCTCGGCCGCTTCACCGACAGTAGCCACACAGTGCCGGTGACCCGCGACCTCTACCCAGAGCTGCGCAACGTGCAACTGAGCGCCGGCGCATCGCCGCTGGTGTGGGCCGATGGTTTGCAGAGCTACCTGGCCGACTACGGTTATGTCTGCACCGAGCAACTGGTCTCCAAGGCCATGCCGACGTTGATTCTGGGCAGCAGTGCCGAGGGGGTTGAGCCACAGGCGCAAGCCGCGTTCGACACCGCCATCAGCATCCTTCGTCAGCGGCAGAACCTCAGTGGCGGTTTCGGTCTGTGGCAAGCCAGCCCGGATGCCGCGCCGTTCGCCAGTTTGTATGCAACCGACTTTTTGCTGGAAGCCAAGGAACGCAATTACCCGGTACCCGGCGACTTGCTCAACCGCGCCAATGCTTACCTGTCGCAAGTGGCCAATGGCCCGAGCGAAGGCCTGAGCGAGCTGCGTAACCGCTCCTACGCGGCCTACCTGCTGACTCGCCAAGGGGTGGTCACCAGCGGCGCGTTAGCGGATATTCGCGAACGCTACGAGACCTACCAAGGCAAACACTGGCAGCGCGATATAGGCGCCGCTTACTTGGCCGCCAGCTACAAGCTGCTCAAGCAAGACAAGCAAGCCGACCAGCTGTTTGCTCAGCAAATCTGGCAAAGCAGCGAGCGCGACTGGAACAGCGACGGCCTGTATTACGACACCCTGACCCACGACGCCGAGCACCTGCAGCTGCTCAGCAAGCACTTCCCGGATCTGCTGAGCGACGTGCCATTGGCGCTGCTCGACAACCTCGGCAAGCGCCTCAATCAGCAGCACTACAACTCGCTGTCGGCAGCCTTGTTGTTGCGCGCCTTTGACGCATATGGCGCGCCAGCCGAGGCCGAGCAAAACCTCAAAGCCAGCGCCTGGAGCAAGCAGCAGACCGAACAGGCGTTAACCCTGATCGGTAAGCCGCCGCGCAGCGCCGTGCCGCTGGCGACCAAGAAGCTGGTGCTGAGCAAAGACGGCGCCACCCCGACTTTCTACATGCTCAGCGAGGCCGGCTATGACCGTGGCGCGCCGGACAAAGAAATCAGCGAGGGCCTGGAAGTGCAGCGCCAATACCTCGACCTGGACGGCAAACCGCTGAACCAAGTCAAGGTCGGCGAAGAGTTTTTGGTGCGCCTGCGCCTGCGCGCCAAAGAGCACGACGAAATCCAGCAGGTGGCGGTGGTTGATCTGCTGCCCGGCGGTGTCGAGCCGGTCTACAACCTGCCGGCAACGGCCGAGGCCAGCAGCGACAGCGCAGCCAGTGACAGCGAGTCCAGCGACGAGGAATGCAGCGAAGACTGCGACTCCAGCGAAGAGGACTCAGGCCAAACCGAGGAAGAAGCCCCGGCCTGGCAGCCACCGGTTGGCGAGGCCAAGCTGAGCGACTGGACTCCAGAATTTGCCGATGTACGCGATGATCGCGTGGTGCTCTACGGCACCGTGCTGCGCGACGTGGGCACCTTCGTCTACCGCGTGCGCGCCACCAACGCCGGCACCTTCGGCACGCCACCGGCCTACGCCGAAGGCATGTACGACGCCACCCTGCAGGCCCGTGGCAAGAGCGGCAAGTTGGAGATTGTTAAGCCCTGAGGCGCTGCCACGGTAGCGCTGGTAGATCGATGTGTAGGGTGGGCTTCAGCCCACCGCCACCCGTAGAGCCTCGACAAGAGCGTGGTGGGCTAAAGCCCACCCTACATGCCACTGATAAAAACCCCATGCCGCGACTAAAGCCCTACCTGTTCGGCCTTACCGCCTGCGCCGCACTGCTGCTGGCTTTGCGGCTGTGGCCCCATGCGCCGCTGCGCGAGGCGGCTCCCTTGTCGCGGGTGGTGCTGGCCGAGGGCGGTGAGCTGCTGCGCCTGACCTTGGCCAGCGATGGGCAGTACCGGTTGTGGTTGCCGCTGGAGCAGGTCGCACCGGCGATGGTCGATGCCATCTTGCTCAAGGAAGACCGCGAGTTTTATCAGCACCCTGGCGTCAGCCCCAGCGCCTTGTTGCGCGCCGCCATGGCTACTTACAGCGGCGGCGTACGGCAAGGCGGCTCGACCCTGAGCATGCAGTTGGCGCGGCGTTTGTACGGCCTCAACTCGCGGCAGATTCCCGGCAAATTGCAGCAGATCGCCCTGGCCCTGTGGCTGGAGGCGCGCCACAGCAAGCACGACATCCTCGAGGCCTACCTGAACCTGGCACCGATGGGCGGCAATATCGAAGGGGTCGAGGCGGCCAGTCGCATCTATTTTGGCAAATCGGCCCGGCAACTGTCCCTGAGCGAGGCGTTGGCGCTGGCGGTGATTCCCCAGCAACCCAGCCGCCGCGCACGCTTCGGCCCGGCCTTGCAGCAGGCGCGCTTGCAGCTGATGGCCAGTTGGCAAACCGAGCATCCCGACGACCCACGTAACGACGGCTTATTGCAGCTGCCGCTGGAGGCCCGTACGCGCCAGCAACTGGCGTTTCGCGCGCCGCACCTGAGTGAATACCTGCTCGCCAACCGCCGCGATTTAGAGCTGCACAGCAGCCTGAATCTGCCGCTGCAGACGTTGCTGGAACAACTGGTCAGCCAGTTCGTCGCCGAGCGCAGTTCGCAAGG